>CALEEU010000181.1 GCA_937875975.1 uncultured Opitutia bacterium
CGAGCTTGGCGCCCGTGCGCGCGAGACGGACGAAGGCTTCGGCGCCGAAAGAGAATCCACGCGCGTCGGCAGGTATCTGCAACGCCGCGAAAGTCGAGCGACGGACGAGTTTCAGACCGCAACCAGGATCGGTCATGCGGGCACCTGTCAGCATCCGCCAAAAACATGAAAGCGTCGCAGAAATCAGCGAACGCTTCCAAGAGCGCCCGATGACCTGCGAATCACGATGCCAGCGCGAACCCGCGACCAGGTCGGCCTTGCCTTCAGAGATCAGGCGATAGCCGCGCACGAGCGCTTCGGGATCCGTCGCCATGTCGGTATCACAGTAAGCCAGAACGTCGTAACCTTCCGGGGCGGACTCCCAGGCTGAAAAGATTGCGACGCCCTTGTCGCCGTGGTCGCAAGCGCGATGATAGACCACGCGATAAGGAATCTTGGCGGCAGACTCGATGGCCACGGCCCGCGTCCAATCAGTGGAGCCGTTGTCCGAGACCACGATGAGCACGTCTGGGCACTGGTGGGCCTGCAGGCTTTCGGCCAGCCGAGCGAGGCCAGGACCGAGGCGGCGCTCCTCATTGCGCACAGGAATGACGATCAAGAGGGGCATCCGGGAGCCCATAAAATCTCTGATTTCCCGAATGATTACAACCTAAGTCTCAACAAGATGAGACTCATTCTCATTTATTATTTGACAGGTGAGAGTGAGTCTCATTATCAGAAACTCCTTCACCCCTATGAAAGCCCTCCTGACTTCGCTCACGCTCGCTTCGGCCGCCACGGCCTTCGGTTGCGACAATCCTTTCGGCTACTCCTACCTCACGGAAACGCTCAAGCCCGGTAAAATCGAGATCGTCCAGTGGGTGACCGGCCGCCTCGGCCGTAACCTCGGCAGCGGCTATGATGCGCGCTACCGGGGCTTCGACCTGAAGACGGAAATCGAGTGGGGTATCTCGGAAAACGAGCAGCTCTCCGTCTACGTCAACTCCCGCTACTTCGAACAGACCTCGCGCGACGGCCTGCTGTTCGACGGCTTCCAAGTCGCGTATAAGAAGATGCTCTCAAACCCTGACACCCAGGACTGGGGCGTAGCGCTCTACATCGAGCCGGGCTATTCGCAGGTGAGTTCGAAGAACGGCGCGCACCGCGATCAGCTCAAGCTCGAGA
>CALEEU010000182.1 GCA_937875975.1 uncultured Opitutia bacterium
GACGCCGACGATGTTCTTGCCGATGTCGTGGACGTCGCCCTTGACCGTCGCGATGAGGAACGTGCCCTGGGTCGAGCCGCCGACCTTCTCGGCCGCCATGAAGGGTTCGAGGTGGGCGACCGCGGTCTTCATGACCTTGGCCGACTTCACCACTTGGGGGAGGAACATCTTACCCTCGCCGAAGAGCTTGCCGACGACGCGCATGCCGTCCATCAGCGGGCCTTCGATGACGAGCAGCGGCTTGCCCAGCTTGACGCGGGCTTCTTCGGTGTCGGCGACGGCATGGTCGTCGATGCCCTTGACCAGGGCGTGTTCGAGGCGGGCTTCGACGCCGAGCTTGCGCCACTCGTTCTTCTTGGAGGTGTCGGCGCCTTCGGTCTTCGTCGCGGCGAAACGCGGGGCGGCCTCAAGCAGGCGGTCCGTGGCGTCCTCGCGGCGGCAGAGGACGAGGTCTTCGACGAGGTCGCGGAGTTCCGGGTCGATCTCGCTGTAGACCTCGAGCATGCCGGCGTTGACGATGGCCATGTCGAGCCCGGCCTTGACCGCGTGGTACAGGAAGACCGAGTGGATGGCCTCGCGGACCTTGTTGTTTCCTTGGAAAGAGAAGGAGACGTTGGACAGTCCGCCCGAGGTACGGACGCCGGGGCAGAGCCGCTTGATCTCCGTGACGGCCTCGATGAAGTCCACCGCGTAGCGGTCGTGCTCCTTCATCCCGGTGCCGATGGTCAGGATGTTCGGGTCGAAGATGATGTCCTGCGGGTCGACGCCGACCTGCTCGGTCAGGATGCCGAAGGCACGGACGCAGATGCGGATCTTGTCGGCGAGCGTCGCGGCCTGGCCCTTCTCGTCGAAGGCCATGACGATCATCGCGGCGCCGTAGCGGCGGCAGAGGCGGGCGCGCCGCACGAAGCTCTCCTCGCCGTCCTTGAGCGAGATCGAGTTCACGATGGCCTTGCCCTGCACGCAGCGCAGGCCGGCTTCGATGATGTCGAACTTCGACGAGTCGATCATGAACGGGACCTTGGTGATGTCCGGCTCGGTCGCCGCCATGTTCAGGAACTTCGTCATCGCCGCGGCGCCATCGAGCATGCCTTCGTCGAAGTTGATATCGATGACCGTGGCGCCGGCTTCGACCTGCTGCTTGGCGACGCGCAGGGCGGCCTTGTAGTCGCCCTTCTCGATATGGCCCTTGAAGATCTTGGAGCCGGCGACGTTGGTCCGCTCGCCGACGTTCACGAAGGTGCCGGGGCCGCCGACGATGTTCAGCGACTCGAGGCCGGAGAGCTTGAGCGCGGGCGGGACGGCACCAGGGACGCGCGCCGGATACTTCTCGGTGCGGCGGCGGATGGCGGCGATGTGGGCGGGCGTGGTGCCGCAACAACCGCCGACGATATTGACCAGGCCGTCGCGGGCGAAGGTCTCGAGGATGGCGGCGGTGTCTTCCGGGCCTTCGGGGAAGCCTGTCGGGGAAAGCGGATTGGGCAGGCCGGCGTTCGGGTAGCAGGAGACGAAGATGTCGGCCTTCTTCGCGAGCTCGGCGATGTGCGGGCGCATCTGCTCGCCACCGAGGGCGCAGTTCATGCCGATGCTGATCGGCTGGGCGTGGCGGACGGAGTTCCAGAAGGCTTCGGTCGTCTGGCCGGTGAGCGTGCGGCCGGACGCGTCGGTAATCGTGCCGGAGATCATCACCGGGATGCGGAAGCCACGGGCCTCGAAGGCTTCGTCGATCGCGAAGAGGGCGGCCTTGAGGACGAGCGTGTCGAAGACCGTCTCGCAGAGGAGCAGGTCCGCGCCGGCGTCGATCAGGGCGTCGACCTGTTCGCGGTAGGAATCGCGTACTTGGAGGAACGTCACGTCGCGCTTGGCGGAATCGTTGACGTCGCGGGACATCGACAGCGTCTTGTTCGTCGGGCCGATGGCGCCGGCGACGAAGGCGTCCTTGCCGGCGTTGGCGGCCTTGAAGGCGTCGACGGCTTCGCGGGCGACCTTGACCGCTTCCGTGTTCAACTCGCGGACGAGGTCCGTCATCGCGTAGTCTTCCAGCGCGATGGACGTTCCGTTGAAGGTATTGGTCTCGAGGATGTCCGCGCCGGCATCGAGGTAGGCGCGGTGGATGTCGCGGATGACGGCCGGCTTGGTGATGACCAGGAGGTCGTTGTTGCCCTTGAGCTGACCGGGGTGGTCCTTGAAGCGGTCCCCGCGGTAGTCTGCTTCCTGCAGCTTGAGCTGCTGGATCATGGTGCCCATCGCGCCGTCGAGGTAGACGATGCGTTGGCGCAGGAGGGCCTCAAGGCGCTCGCCGGCCGGGTTCAAAGGGAGTCTCTGGCGGGACATCGCCCCTAACGTGAGGGTTGCCGCCCAAGGGTCAAGGCGGGGGGCGGACCTATTGTGTCATCCCGGGCATGTCCGGCTTCTTGCAGCGCAGGAGGTCCTGGCTGCGGTAGAGGACGATGCGCTTACCTTCGAATTTCTCGTCGTTCCAGAGGAGCGGGCGGAGTTCAAAACTGAAGACCGGGTTCAAGAAGGAAAGCTCCGCCTCGACCGCGGGGTCGCCGCCCTGCCAGTAGAGGATGCCGTTGGGCAGGGAATGCTTGGCACCCTTGCACAGGAGCTGGCGGGTGTTGTGGACGAAGGTGCGGAGGTCGGCCACGGCGCGCCCGGTGACGAAATCATGCTCGTGGTTCATCGTCTCGGCGCGGGCGTTCTTGACGTCGACGTTCTTGAGGCCGAGGCGCTCGGCGATATCGGTGACGACCGTGATCTTCTTGCCGACGGAGTCGACGAGCGTGAAGCGGGCCTTCGGGTAGAGCACGGCGAGGATGAGACCAGGGAAGCCGCCGCCGGTGCCGACGTCCATGACGCGGCAGCCGTCCATGAGCTTGAGGAACTTCACCGCCGCGACGCACGGGGCGTAGTGGTGGCGTTCGAGGTTCTCGATGTCCTTGCG
>CALEEU010000183.1 GCA_937875975.1 uncultured Opitutia bacterium
TCCATGAAGGAAGGCGGCGGCCTCGTCCCGTTCTTCGCCTCCTGGCCTGGCGTGATGCCGTCCGGCAAGGTGAATGCCAATGTCGCCGATGCCAGCGACCTCCTGCCCACCTTCGCCGAACTCGCCGGTGCGCCGCTGCCGACCGGACGCGTGATCGATGGTCGTAGCCTGGTCTCCCAATTCAAGGGCGATACGAAGTCACCGCGTACCTGGGCCTACTGCCAGCTCAGCAATAACTACTATGTCCGCGAGGCGGGCTGGAAGCTCGACCAGTCCGGCACCCTTTACGACATGAAGGACGCCCCGTTCCAGGAAGTCGCCGTCGCGGCGGACACCAAGGATGAGGCCGCCGTGGCCGCCCGGGCCCGCCTGGCGGCCGCTTTGACCGGCCTGAACCCGACTGCTGGCTACAAGGACGAAGTCGGCGACGGCTCCGGCCGGAGCGGTAATAAGGAAGAGAAAAAGAAGAAGACAAAGAAGGTCAAAGAGGCTAAGTAAACGGCATGCCCCTGCGTCTGCTCTGCGCGCTCATCCTAACGACGTCCGCCGTCTTCGCGGCCGACGAGGTCCTGACGGATAAGTCCTCGTCCGCGAAGGTCATGGCCCTATATCAGAGGGTCCTGGCTGGGGCGCAGAAGGCTCCGCCGGCGCCCGGTGGCATCATCTGCCTCGGCAGCTCGCACATGCAGTTCTGGAAGAGCGTGAAGCAGGACCTCGCGCCGCTGACCGTCCATAACTACGGCATCGGTGGCAGCCGGATGAATCAGGCCGCTGAGCATTTCGTCGAAAACCTCGCCATCCCGTTCAAGCCCCGTGCGGTGATCCTTTACGAAGGCAGCAACGACATCAATGCCGGCGCCAAGCCGGAGACTGTCCTGGAGAATTTTCGGAAGCTTTATAGCAAGCTGCACGCCGCCTTGCCGCAGACGCGCCTCTACGTGCTCGGCGTCGTGCCCAGCCCCGGCAAGCGCTTCCTCAAGATCGCCGAACTCCGTAAGACGAACGAACTGCTCGCCAAGGAGTGCGCCACGCAGCCGTGGATGAAGTTCATCGACATCACCGAGCCGCTCATCGGCGCCGACGGCAAGCCGAAGGAAGAGCTCTTCAAGCCCGGCGACATCCATATGCTCCCTGCCGGTTACGCCGTGTGGAAATCCGTCATCGCCCCCGTCATCGTCCCCGCCGAAAAAGCCTTCGAACATGTCAAATAATCACCCTTCGGACTTTAAGCGGAATCTGCGTCGGGAAATCGCCGGTTACTTCATCGTCGTCCTGTGCGCCTTGCCGATCCGGATGGCTCTCATGACGAGTTTTGCGGACGCCAAAGAAGGCTTCGGCTTCTTTTGGAACCAGTACCTCAGCGGTATCACCATCGGTCTTATTGGCGCCGTCTTCATCTCCAAGCTGCGTCTCCGCACCAAACTCGCCCTGACCTTCGTCCTGGTGGCGATCTGAGTTCGCCTTAGGCGGCCTGTTCGCGATCCAGCAGGGCGTAGACCACGGGCGTCGCGACAAGGGAGAAGAGCACGGACATGCCGAGGGCACCGATGACTGCGATGGCCAGTGGCTTCAGCATGTCGGAGCCGGTGCCGATGCCATAGGCGAGTGGGAGTAGGCCAAACGCTGCGGCCAGGGAAGTCATGAGTACGGGTCGGAGGCGACGTCGGCCTGAAGCGACGAGCGCTTCGGTGAGTGTGAGCCCCTCGGCGCGCAAGGCGGAGACGCAGTCGAGCATCAGGATGCCGTTCTTGGCGACGATGCCGATGCCGATGATGGCTCCGAGGAAGGAAACGACGTTCAGGGTAACGCCCGTGATCCAGAGCGCGGTGACGGTACCGAAGAGGGCCAGGATGGCGCCAGAGACGATGGCGACCGGGCCTTGGAAGGTGCGGAACTCGATGAGAAGGACCGTGAACACCAGCACGATCGCCAGCGAGAGTACCACCATCAGGCGGGCGAACGACTCCTGCTGCTGCTGATAGAGGCCGCCATATTCGATTTGGTTGGCAGGCAGGCCGGATTCCTTGGCCACCTTCTCCTTGATCATGGCCATCGCGCTGCCGAGGTCGCGTCCCTCGAGGCGCGCGGTGACGGCGACGGCCTGGCGGAGGTCTTCACGGCGGAGTTCAAGCTGGCCGGGTAAGGTATCCAAGTCGGCGACCTGGGATAGCTTGATCACCTGACCAGCTGCAGTCCGCAGAGGGAGTTCAAGCAACGTGGCCTTGAGGTTGGTGGCGGCGGCATCGGCCTTGATGCGGATGGCGATGGTCCGATCGCCTTCCTGGACGGAAGTAGCGGTTTCGCCGATCATGGCAGAGCGTACCGCGGTGGCGATGTCGGTCGTGGTGAGGCCGGCCCGGCGGGCTTCGGCTGAGCGCACGTTGAGGCGCAGCGAAGGGCCGGTGTAGGTGAGGCCGTCGTTGGTATCGACCACGCCAGGGACGGAGGCGAGGAGCTTCTCGACGACTGGGGCCTTCTGTTCCAGGAAAGCTACGTCGGGCGAAAAGATCTTCACTTCGATCGGCTTGGGCGACCACGTGAGGTCGCCGATGAGGTCGCCGAGGATGCCGTGAAGGTCCCAGTCGACGCCGGGAGCGACTTCGTGCGCCTTGGCGCGGATTGCGTCGAGGACCTCTTCGGTCGTGCGCGTGCGGTCGTCACGCAGCTTCACCAGGAAGTCGCCCGTATTAGGCTCTGCGATAGCCAGCGCGAGGCGAGCTCCGGTCCGGCGAGAATAGCCTTCAACTTCCGGGGTGGCGCGCAGGACTTTTTCGACTTCGCGGAGTTGGCGGTCGGTCTCAGTGAGGCTAGTGCCCGGCGGTGTGAAGTAGTCGATAACGAAGCCGCCTTCATCCATCTCTGGAAGGAAGTCTGTCTGCAGTCGTTGATAGAGGAAGGCGGTGGCAAGCAGCACCAGTCCGCAGAGGCCGAGCGTCCATCCCTTGCGACGGAGCGCGAGCCGGACGGTGTTCTCGTAGATTCGGATGCAGCGGCCTAGTAGGCCGTTTTCTTCGGTGGTCGTCGTGACCTTCGGTTGGCGGACGAACCATCCCGCCAGGGCTGGCGTGAGCGTAAGGGCGAGCAAGAGGGAGGTGAGCAACGCCGATACCATCGTCAGGGCCAATGCCCGGAAGAAGACTCCGGTGAGTCCGTCCAGAAAGGCCAACGGGATGAAGACGACCACCGGGGTGAGAGTCGAGCCGACCAGCGGCGCGATGATGTCGCCGATGCCGTCCCGGATTGCGGCGAGGCGTTCGCCGCCTTTGATGATGCGGGCGTGGATGGATTCCACGACCACGATGGCGTCGTCGATGACGAGCCCGATGGCGGCGGCGATTCCGCCCAAGGTCATGAGATTGAAGCTCATCCCGAGCAGGTGCATTACGATCAGCGTCATCAGCACCGCGACCGGTATGACGGTCACCGCGGTCAGCGTGGTACCCCAGTCGCGCAGGAAGAGGTAGATGATGACCACGGAGAGGATCAGCCCGAAGAAGATGGATTCCCAGACTCCGCCGACGGAGGAGCGGACCAGCACCGATTGGTCATAATAGAAATCGAGACGCGTGTCGGCGGGCAGGACCGAGCGAAGGTGTGCGATCTCTTCACGGAGCGCGTCGGCGATATCCAGGGTGCTGCCGTCGGGCTGGCTGCGGACGTTGAGAAGGACGGCGTTGACCCCTTGGGCGGTTACGACGTTGTAGATGGGTTCGGGGCCTCGCTGGACCTTGGCGAAGTCACCGATGCGGATTGGGTGACCGCCGGGTGCGGCCACCGTCAATGCTGCAATCTGGTCGGCATCCTTGAGGCGGCCGTCCACGACGGTCAGGTAGAGCAGATGGTCTTCCTCGTGCAGGCCGGCCGGTGAGACTGTGTTGCTGGCATTGATGGCGTTGGCGACGTCGGCGAAGGTTAGGCCGGCGGCGGTGAGGCGGATGGGGTCGACGAAGACCTGATATTCCGGTGCGCGGCCGCCGACGATGTCGACGCGGGCCACGCCGGGAATCCGGAGGAAGCGCGGCTTGATGTCATAGCGGGCGACTTCCCAGAGCGCGGAGGTGTCGCGCGTGGGGCTGGTGAGGCTGATCCCGGTGATGGGGAAGGCCGTGAAAGTGAGGCGCCAGACCGTGGTGGTGGCGGAAGTCGGCAGGGTGGCGCGAATCTGCGACAGGCGGCTGTTCACGTAGAGTTCGGCCTGTTCCATCGGCGTCTTCCAGTCGAAGAAGACGTTGATCTCGGCGGAACCACGGCCGGTCGACGAACGCACGGAGACCGCGCCCGGGATGTCCTTCATCGTCTCCTCGATGGGGCGGGTGATGGTGGACATCATCTCGTCGGCGGGCATGACGCCGTTGTCGACGAGGATGACGCAGCGAGGGAAGTCGGTCTTGGGGAAGACCGAGGATGGCATATTGCGGGCCGAGTAGAGGCCGGCTAGGCAGAGCGCCGCCGTGATGAAGACGATGGCTAGCGCATGACGTACGGCGAAGCGTCCGATCGCCGATCCTTCTTCTCCTGGGGAGCTACTCATGGCGTCTTAGCGGGCGAGGATGTTGACCTTGGTTTCCTTCGGCAGGCCGTAGGCACCAGTAGTCACGACGTCATCACCTTCGGCGATACCTTCGCCGGAAATCTCGATGAGACCGCGGTCACTCAGTCCGGTCTTCACTGGTTTCTGCTTCGCGACACCGCCGACGACGACCGAGATCGTCTCTTGGTCGTCGGCCTTGATCACCGATTCCACCGGCACCGCAAGGCAGCTTTCCTTGGAAGAGGTCACGATACGGACGAGCACCAGCTGGCCGGGTCGGCCGGCTTCGGCGCCCAGGCTTACGCGGACTGCCACGCTATCGCTGTCTTTGGCGATAAGCGGGGAGATGGAGATGACCTTGCCTTGGGCGAAGGGTTTTTCCGATTCGCCGAGCTTGGTAAAGACGAAGGCCTCGACTCCTGAGTGGAGTAGGCCCGCGTCAGCGGAAGCAATCTGAGTGGTAACAATCAGGTCGGCTGGGTTGACGATTTCCGTGACATCCTTGCCGAGGTCGAGCCATTCACCTGTACGGACTGCGAGGCGGCCGATGACGCCGGCGAGCGGAGCCCGGATGGAGAGCTGGGTCTGGGCGAGTTCCGCAGAGGCGAGATCAGCTTGGGCGAGGGCGAGCGTCGCAGCGGCTTCAAGCAAAGAGCGTTCGGAAGTGCCACCGGCCGACTTCATGGCGAGTTGGCGGGCATGGGCTTTCTCGGCGGCCGAGAGCGAAGCACGGGCTTTAGCCACCGAGGCATCGGCGGCACGGGCGTCGAGTTGGACGAGCAGGTCGCCCTTGGCGACCTTGGCGCCTTCCGTGACTAGAACCTTCTGGACGAGGCCAGCCGAGGCTGCGGCGAGTCGGGCACCGCCGGTCGGAGAGGTTTCGATTGTGCCATAGCCGCTGGCGTAGGCATGCAAGGTCGTCTTGACGATCTTCGTCAC
>CALEEU010000184.1 GCA_937875975.1 uncultured Opitutia bacterium
ACCTCGGCAACGCCGCGGTCTTCACCGGCCGTAAGCTCAAGTTCGACGGCGCCGCCGGTAAGTTCATCGATGACGCCGGCGCGACCGCGATGCTCTCGCGCGAACTCCGCAAGCCCTGGTCGCTCGAGAAGATCTGAGCGCGGACGGCGTAGCCGCCCGCGAGGGTCACGTGGGCAAGGGGAGTGAACAGGCGCCGCAAGGCACCTTGTTGTTTGGGTAGGGTCGGGACCGCGTCACGACATAGCTGTATCGAGGTAGGGACAGCACCACGTGCTGACCTAGCGGCCGAAGGTAGGGATGCGATGACATCGCATCCGTTGGGTTCCAGGTCGGACGCGTCACCGACGCGTCCCACCCTCGAGACAGAATCTCAATGGGAGACCGGAAACCGGATGGAATGCTGAGGACATGAAATCACTCTCAGGGTGACGGGTAGGGGCGCGACGGCGTCGCGACCGTCTGTGCGGTGCGGCCCTGGCCAACCGGCCCACCGGTCAACGGGTCAACCAACGGAGTCTCGCCTCCGGTCCGCGGGCCCTCTTATCCTCGGGCCCTCGAACATGCGCTCCCTCTTCGCCCTCCTCCTCGCCTCCACTCTGGCGGTCGCCGCGGACCGTCCGGCCGTCGATCACGCCGCCTACACGGCCGCGCTGAAGGATTTCCGTAAGGGCTCCGCGAAGTCCATCGACGCGCTGAAGAAGTCCGATGCCTCGGTCTCCGTCCGCCTCGCCGCCGTGGATGACGTCCGTGAGCGCTTGGTCGATGAGCCGAACTCCCCGTTGACCGGCCAGGTCGCCGACTTGCTCGGCACGACCGATGTCGCGATCGCCCAGCTCCTGCTCTCCGCGCTCGCCGAAGCCAAGGCCGCCGGCGCCACGTCGCAGGTCGCCGCTCTCGCCGCCAAGACGGATTCGCCTCTCCGCGTGCCCGCCGCGCTCGCCCTGGCCGAGATCGGCGGCGCGAAGGCCGTCCCGGTGCTCGCCGCGCTCGCGAAGGACGCCACGCTCGCCGACAGCATCCAGGAAGCCCTGCTCAAGGTCGCCGGTCCCGGCGTCACCGACGCGTTCGTCGCCGGCATCATCGACGCCAAGGCCGACGTCACCGCGCGTAATGCTCTCATCAAGGCCGCGGTCGCCCGTAATCTCCGCTCCGTCGCCGGCGCCCTGTGCGTCGCGATCAAGGAAGAGGCCATGCGTCTCGAATGCCAGAAGGCCTTGCTCAAACTCGCCCAGCCGGCGGATCTCGCCGCCCTGCGCGACGCCGAGCAAGCCGTGACGAACGAGGCGACCAAGGGCGCGCTCGGCCGCCTGATCAAGAAGCTCGAAGCGGCGAAGTGAGGTAGGCCTGACCGGCCCGGTCAGCCGTGTCTCGAGGTAGGGACGCGATGACATCGCGTCCGCCCTGGGTCTAGGTAGGGTCAGCACTGCGTGCTGACCTAGCGCGTTCGCCGGATGGTGAACGCAGGGTAGGGGCACGATTTATCGTGACCTTCAGCGTGGAGGGCGCGGCGTAGCCACGCCCCTACCTTTGGCCACCATACGGCGGCCATACCTCGATGCAGCTATGTCGTGACGCGGTCCCGACCCTGCCCATATCAGATGGTAGCGGTAAGCGGTTGGCGGTTAGGAAATCATTTCGGCTTTCGGCCGCGGGAACCCGAAGCCGGCGATCTCCGGTTTCCCTTTGAGACGTTTGAGCTCGGGTCAACTGAGCCTCTCGTGCATCGGGTGTCTCCCTTGTCAACCGGCCAACGGGTCAACTGGTCAACTAACGGGGCATCACTTCCCCTATACTCGATACTCCATACTCTATATTCTTGCGACTGCACCTTTGCACAAGCCGCAGGCCGATTTGCACTTTTGCACTTAGGA
Source organism: uncultured Opitutia bacterium (assembly GCA_937875975.1). Classification (GTDB taxonomy): domain Bacteria; phylum Verrucomicrobiota; class Verrucomicrobiia; order Opitutales; family UBA953; genus UBA953. The sequence continues at coordinate 1,872 of CALEEU010000184.1, forward strand.
CGGCACGTGGTGCCATCCCTACCACGAGACAGCTAGGTCAGCACGCAGTGCTGACCCTACCTTGAGCAGCTGGCCCACTTGCCAGCGTGCCAGCTTGCCCCCTTATTTTTTCAGCACCCACCGCACGCCGCCGTCGAGGTGCTTGATGAAATCCGGTTCGGAGAAAGATTCCTTGGTGTGGCCGAGCGCGGTGTAGAACATGCGGCCCTTGCCGACTTCCTTGCACCAGGTCATCGGGTGATGCTCGCCCATCTCCTTGCCCTTCTGCGGGGCGTAGGACTTCTCGTCGATCTCGAGGAGCACGACGTTGTCCTTGGCGAGATTACGGAAGGAATACCACTCGTCCTTGCGCTTCCATTCGGCGCCGAGGTGGGCGTTGGCGGGGTGGTCCTTGACGATGGGACGCAGGATCGCGACCTGCTGGGCCGGGTGGCCGTTGAAGAGGCCGCCGACCATGTCAGCGAACCACGGCCAGTATTTGTCGGCCGCGCCGGCGTCGGACGCCGCATGCACGCCGACGAAGGCGCCGCCGTTCTCCATCCAGGCTTGGAAGGCCGCGCGACGCGCTTCGGCGACCTTGGCGTTGGCGGCCTTGGCTTCCTTGGAAGCGTCTTTCGCGAGGACGTCGCCCATCACGTCTCCCGTCGTGCTCATGAACGCCACCACGCGATACTTAGCTAGGTTCTCGGCGGTGAAGGCGGACGCATCTTCGGTGATGTCGGCCTCGAGGCCTTGGGCCTTGAACTGCTGGGCGAGCAGGGCGTTGCCGAGCGGGATCGAGTCCTTGTGACGGAAGCCGGCGGTCTTCGAGAAGACCAGGGCGCGGTTAGGCTCGGCGGCGAAAGCGGCCACCGAGGCGAGGAGCAGGGTGAAGAGGGAGCGCATGTTCTTAATTAGGGGGCAAGTGGGCACGGGGGCAAGTGGACATGGGGAGGTGCCTGGGTAGGGCTGACCGGCCCGGTCAGCCGTGTCTTGGGGTAGGGACGCGATGACATCGCGTCCGCCCTTAAACCCAACGGATGCGATGTCATCGCATCCCTACCTTTTCCCGCCACCTGCCACCCGGGGCTGCCACCCGCCACCTGTGTTTTTGGCCCTCCCTATACTCGATACTCCAAACTCCATACTCTCACTTTCCCACCTTTGCACAGGCCGTAGGCCGATTTGCACTTTTGCACCTAGGACGGCACGTGGTGCCGTCCCTACCTTGTCAGTCCTCCACCCAGTCCTCCAGATTCAAGCTTCCCGCACCAATTTTCTTTCCCCCGCTGACGCGCCCGCCACTCTCGCCCCATGTCCGAAATCCTCCTGACCCTCCGCGAAAGCAAGGCCTCCCCGGTCGGCTCGCGCTTCCAGGCCATCTGCGCCCTGGGTGATATCTCCACCAAGACCGCCAAGACCGGTTCGACCTATTACGAGGCCGTCATCGCGGACGCCACGGACGACATCAAGATCCGCGTCTTCGGCGATTCGCCCGTCAAGCCCGTGCTCGTCACCCTCAAGGCCGGCGCGGTCGTCCGCGTGGGCGGACTCGTCGGCGATTTCAACGGCCGCCCCGACCTCAAGGTCGATTCCCTCGCGCCGGTCACCGACGCCGAGCGTTCCGACCCCGCCATCATGGGTCGCCTCACGCCGGTCTCGCAGCACGACCCCGTGAAGATGAAGGCCGAGCTCCTCGGCATCATCGCGCGTATCCCGCACGCCGGCCTCCGCGCCACCGTCGAGTCCGCCTTCGAGGAGTATGGCGAGCGCTTCCACGACGCCGTCGCCGCCCTCGGCATGCACCATGCCTTCCGTCACGGCCTGCTCGAGCATACCCTGCGCATGGCCAAGTGCGCCGAGGCCCTCCTGCCGCTCTATCCGAAGGTCGACCATTCGCTCGCCGTCGCCGGTATCGTGCTGCACGACATGGGTAAGGTGCAGGAATACTCCCGCCTCGAGCCCGGCATGGCCAAGGCCAGCTTCACCCGCGCCGGCAACCTGCATGGCCACCTCGTCCTCGGCGCCTTCATCGTGCGCGCCCACGGCACCAAGGTCGGCCTCGAAGCCTCGCTCATGGAGCGCCTCGAGCACGTCATCCTCTCGCACCACACCATGCGCGAATACGGCGCCTGCGCGACGCCGTCCACGCCGGAGGCCGTGTTCGTGGCCCGCATCGACGACCTGGACGCCAAGCTTTCCGCCGTGGAAGAAGAACTGCGGAAAGCCCCGCCAGGAGCGGAGTTCATGCCCCTTCGCGCCATCGATGGCCAGCTGCTGATCACCCCGCCTAAGACCGGAGCCTGATCGCGTGCGTCTCGAAGAGCTGGATTTCGAACTCCCGCCCGAACGCATCGCCGCCACGCCTGCCGCGCGGCGCGACGCCTCGCGGTTGCTCGTCGTGCGCCGCGCCACGCGCACCATCGAGCATCGTCGTTTCAGCGACCTGCCGGAGCTCCTGCCGCCCGGCACCGTGCTCATCCGCAACAACGTCTCCGTGCTGAAGGCGCGCCTCTTCGGGGTGCGTCCCACCGGCGGCAAAGTCGAGTGCCTGCTGCTCCGCCCCACGTTGGATCCCCTCGAATGGTGGTGCATGTTGCGCCCCGGCAAACGTGCCGGTGATACCGCCGGTTTCATCGTCGATGGCCGCCGCGCCGTCGCCGTCGAGAACGCGCACGGCGAATACCGCGTGCGTTTCGACCTGCCGCCTGGCGAGACCGTGCAGGACTTCGCGGAACGCCTTGGCGAAATCCCGTTGCCGCCTTACATCGTCGAAGCGCGCAAGGAACGCGGGCTCGCGCCGACGGATGATGCGGAGCGTTATCAGACCGTGTACGCCGACCCCACGGCCGCGCGCGCCGCGGCCGCGCCCACGGCCGGATTGCACTTCACGCCCGAGCTCCTGGAGACCCTCCGCACGCGCGGACATGAATCGTTCGACCTCGTGCTCGACGTCGGCCCCGGGACCTTCCAGCCCGTCACCGCGACGGACATCACCACGCACGTCATGCATTCCGAGACTTACCGGATCCCGGCCAAGACCGTGCAGGCTCTGCGGGAGCGTCGCCCGCGTCTGGCGATCGGCACCACCTCCGTGCGCGCCAGCGAGGATGCCTTGCGCAAAGTCCCCCGGTTCGTCCACGAGGGCGATTTCGTCTCCGAGGCCTCCTTGTTCATCCAGCCCGGCGACACCTTGGGCTGCTGCGAGCATCTCCTGACCAACTTCCACCTCCCTAAGTCGACCCTCCTGTGTCTCGTCGGGGCCTTCCTGACCCCCGGGGACCCCTCCGGGGTGGCCTGGCTTAAGGAGATTTATGCCGAGGCCATCCGGGAGGAATACCGCTTCTTCAGCTATGGGGATGCCATGCTGATCCTGTGATTTAGAGGATTTTGGTCAATTAGGACATTATATAATCGTTTCGGTCATATAAATAACCTGGAACGCTAAAAAATGGCCTAAAATTCGGTCATTTCAGCGGTAGAATTCCGAAATCAGGCCAGTTTCGCGGAAGATCAAGGCGGTGCGCAGGCAAATGAGGAAAACGCAGGTTGTTCACACAATTGAGTTCCAATCTGCACAAATAGGGACATTTTCTAGGGAGTAGTCCCTACCCGGCTA
>CALEEU010000185.1 GCA_937875975.1 uncultured Opitutia bacterium
AGGGTGACTTCGAGGGGCTTCTCGACTACGACATGCTTGCCGGCCTTGGCGCAGGCGAGGGCCGGGGCAAGGTGATCGCCGCTCGGCGTGCAGAGGCAGACGATATCGACATCCGGGTTAGCGAGCAGCGCTTCAGGCGTCTCCGCAAAGGCGACGCCGTGCTTAGCCGCGAAGTCGCGACCTTTGGCAGGTGAGCGATTATAAGCGGCGACGAGCTTCACGCCGGCGATTTCGGCGAGCGCCTTCGCATGGAACTCGGCAATCATGCCAGTTCCCCAGATGCCGAAACCAAGGGGCCGTTGGGACATGTCCGCACCTTAGCGTGCCTACGCAGGGTAGGGGAAGGATGAAGCGAGGATGCCTATAGCGTATCTACGCTTGAAGTCCGCATCGGCTGGAGGTTTTAATCTCACCATGTCCACCCCTTCCGTGATGCCGAAGGCTGTTATTCTGGCCGGCGGCCTCGGCACCCGGCTCAGTGAGGAGACCGTGCTTCGCCCGAAGCCGATGGTTGAGATCGGCGGCAAGCCTCTCCTCTGGCATGTGATGAAAATCTACGCGGCTCACGGGGTAACGGATTTCGTCATCTGCTGTGGCTTTAAGGGCTACGTCATTAAGGAGTATTTCGCGAATTACTTCCTCCATATGTCTGATGTCACAATCGACATGGCCAAGAACTCTATGGAGGTACATCAGCGTAACGCTGAGCCCTGGAAAGTAACCCTCGTCGATACCGGTGAAAAGACCCAGACGGGTGGGCGCTTGGGCCGGGTCCGCGAGCACCTGAATAGCACGTTCTTCCTGACCTACGGCGACGGCGTCGGTGATGTCGATATCGCCGCGACGCTCGCCTTCCATCGTAAGCAAGCGCGCCAGGCGACGGTCACTGCCGTCCAGCCGCCTGGTCGTTATGGCGCCTTGGAAATCGAGCAGGGGGCAGTCCGCTCCTTTAAGGAGAAGCCCGCTGGCGACGGTGCCTTCATCAACGGGGGCTTTTTCGTGCTCGAACCCTCGACCCTCGACCTAATCACTGGCGACGACTGCATCTGGGAGCGCGGTCCGTTGGAGACCCTCGCGGCCCGCGGACAGCTTTCGGCTTATCAGCACCGTGGCTTCTGGCAGCCGATGGATACCTTGCGTGAGAAGAACCACCTGGAGGAGCTCTGGGCCTCCGGCCGCGCTCCTTGGAAGAAGTGGTGATGTTCGGCGGAGCTTACAAAGGAAGGCGCATCCTGCTCACCGGACAGACGGGCTTCAAGGGGGCTTGGCTCGCCCATTGGCTACTGCAGCTCGGCGCCGAAGTGCGCGGCTTTGCCCTCGCGCCGCAGCCGGATCAGCCGCTCCACGATTGGCTCGGTCTCGGCAATCGTCTGAAGTCCGAGTTTGCTGATGTGCGCGACCGGGAAGCTCTACGCATCGCCGTCCGCGAGTTTAGCCCCGAAATCGTCCTGCACCTCGCGGCGCAGCCGCTCGTCAGGCTTTCCTACGCGCAGCCAGTCGAAACCATTGCGACCAACGTCCTCGGTACGGCCCATCTCCTTGATGCCATCCGCGCCGAAGCGCCTGCGGCGGCGGTGGTGATTGTGACCTCTGACAAGTGCTACGAGAACCGCGAGCGGCCTGAAGGCTATCGCGAAGACGAACCGATGGGCGGCTACGATCCTTACAGCGCCTCGAAAGGCATGACGGAACTGCTCGTATCGTCCTGGCGACGTTCGTTCTGTCCTGCGTCGGGAGAGGCTGCACTCGCCTCTGGTCGCGCTGGCAACGTCATCGGTGGCGGTGACTTCTCTGCCGACCGTATTATCCCGGACTGTGTACGCGCACTCCAGGCCGGCCAGCCTGCCGTCATCCGCAATCGTCGGGCCACCCGTCCATGGCAGCACGTGCTCGAACCTCTCGCCGGCTACCTCTGGCTGGGTGCCTGCCTGCGTCAGCCAGACCTCGCCCCGCAACCCGCGCGCCTCCGCGAGGGTTTCAACTTCGGTCCGCGTGGAGAATCCGCCCAGCCCGTCGGCGCGCTCGTGGATGCATTCCTCGGCGAATGGCCCGGCCGCCAGGAAGATCGCACCGATCCGGCAGCTCCGCACGAGGCGGGCTTGCTGCATCTTGACGTGACCAAGGCCAGCGAGGTCCTCGGCTGGAAGCCGGTCTGGGATTTTGCCACGACGGTGCGCACCACCGCCGCATGGTATCGCGACCGCCACGCCGGCGCCGCCCCTGCCACGCTGTGCGACCGCGATCTCACAGCTTACATCGCCGACGCCCGCAAGGCCGGCCTCGGCTGGGCCCTCTAAACTTACATGACTCCCGAGCAGATTCGTCAGGAAATCCTCCGCCTCACGCGTGCTTACGCTCAGGCCGTCCATGCAGGCCATCTCCCGGCGGACCATCCGGCGCGCCCGGCACACGATCCCGCTAAAGACGGTGTGCCTTACGCTGCGCGCGTCTTCGGTCCGGAAGAAGTCGAGGCCGCCGTCGGATCGACCTTGGACTTCTGGCTGACGCTCGGCAAGGAAGGCGCTGCGATGGAGAAGGGGCTCGCCGATTTTCTCGGCGTCCGCCACGTGCTACTCGTTAATTCAGGCTCCTCCGCAAACCTCGTCGCCTTCAGCGCGCTTACCTCGCACAAAATCCCGCCCGCCCGTCGCATCCGCCAGGGCGACGAGGTCATCACTTGTGCTGCCGGTTTCCCGACGACGGTCGCTCCGATTATTCAGAACGGCGCTGTCCCGGTGTTCATCGATAATGACCCAATTACTGGCAACATCGACCCCGCCCAGCTCGAGGCGGCGTTTGTGCCCGGTAAGACGAAGGCCGTCATGGTCGCGCATACGCTTGGTAATCCTTTCGATATCGCTGCGGTCCTCCGTTTCTGCCGCCGCCACGAGCTCTGGCTGATTGAAGATAACTGCGATGCACTCGGCTCCACCTAC
>CALEEU010000186.1 GCA_937875975.1 uncultured Opitutia bacterium
CCATTGGAGGCGATGGCCTGGTCGTAGTTACGAACTTTCTCGGTGTTGAAGTAGAGCGAGAACATCGAGCCCACCTGCGGGACCTGCAGCGGGATACCCTTAGCCTGCGCGGCGGCGAGGAGCGTATCACGGACGCGACGGCCGAGGACGTCGAGACGCGCGAAAGGATTCAATGCCTTCAATTTGCGGACCGAGGCGAGGCCGGCGGCCATGGCGAGCGGATTACCCGAGAGCGTGCCGGCCTGGTAGACCGGGCCGAGCGGGGCGAGCTTGTCCATAATCTCGACCTTACCACCGAAGGCGCCGACCGGGAGGCCGCCGCCGATGATCTTGCCCATGCAGACGAGGTCTGGGACGACGTCATGCAGGCCCTGCGTGCCCGCGAGGGAAAGACGGAAGCCCGTCATCACTTCATCGAAGATGAGGACCGTGCCGTGCTTGGTGCAGAGCTCACGGAGACCGGCGAGGAAGCCCGCGTCCGGCAGGATCAGGCCGACGTTGGCCGGGAACGGCTCGACGATCAGGCCGGCGATCAGGCCGGCGTTGGCGTCGAAGAGCGCGGAGAGCGCCGGGAGATTATTATATTCGGCGACGAGCGTGTCGGCGGCGGTGCCGGGCGTGACGCCGGCGGAGTCAGGATTGCCCTGCGTGAGCGCGCCGGAGCCGGCCTTCACGAGGAGCGAATCGACATGGCCATGGTAGCAGCCCGAGAACTTGATGATCTTGTTGCGACCGGTGTAACCTCGGGCGAGTCGGATGGCGGACATGGTGGCCTCGGTGCCGCTGTTGGTCATGCGGACCTTCTTCACCGCCGGGACGCAGGACAGAATCAGTTCGGCCATCTCGACCTCGAGGGGATTCGGGGTGCCGAAGCTCGTACCGCGGTCGAGGGCCTCGCGGATCGCCGCGCGGATGTCCGGGTCGTTATGGCCGTGGATGGCCGGACCCCAGGTCAGGACGAAGTCCACCAGTTCCTGGTCGTCAGCCGTGGTCAGACGCGCGCCATTGGCCGACTTCGTGAAGAAAGGCGTGCCACCGACCGAGCGGAAAGCGCGGACCGGGGAATTGACGCCGCCCGGGATCATCGTGAGGGCGCGTTGGAAAAGCTGCTCCGAGGTATTCACACCCCCAGACCTAAGGACTCAGCCGTGAGGGGCAAGCGTTGAGCGAAGTCGGCAGCAGGCTTGCTCTCCGCCAGATAAGAAATACCTAGCAGACATGGGCAATGACATCGTACTGACCTTCGCCGCCGCGATGGCAGCCGCGCTGGCTTTCGGTTATGCCGCTCACCGGGTAGGACTCTCACCGGTGGTCGGGTTCCTCTTGGCCGGGGTAGCCGTCGGTCCCAACACCCCTGGATTCACAGCCAACGTCCAGGTCGCCGAACAATTCGCCGAGATGGGCATCATCCTGCTCATGTTCGGAGTCGGCCTCAAATTCCACCTGCACGAACTCATCGCCGTCTGGCGCGTGTCCGTCCCGGGCGCGCTGCTCACCAGCCTGCTCACCACCCTGCTCACCTGGTTCGGACTGACCGCCATCGGCGTGGACCCCAACGAAGCCGTGGTCGCGGGTATCGCCGTCTCGGTGGCAAGCACCGTGGTACTTATGCGGGTCTTGGCCGAAAACCGGGATCTCTCCACACGGGCCGGTCATATCGCGGTGGGCTGGGTCGTCGTCGAAGACCTGCTCACCGTCCTTTTGCTCGTCGCTCTGCCGGTCCTCGCAATGGAAGGAACTGGAGACCTTGGCCGGCTCGCGAGCCCGCTCCTTGTCGCGGCCGCCAAAGTGGCCCTGTGCGCTACGCTGGCGATCCTGCTCGGCGGCAAGGCGATACCATGGATGCTGGGCAAGGTGAATGCGACGAAGTCGCGGGAGCTCTTCACCCTCGCCACGCTGGCGCTCGCCCCGGGCATGGCGCTACTCGCCGCCAAATTCTTCGGCGTCTCCATGGCGCTCGGCGCGTTCCTCGCCGGACTCGTGGTCGGACGCTCGGATTACTCCGCCCGGGCTGCCGCCGAGGCCCTGCCGTTACGCGACGCATTCGCGGTGCTTTTCTTCGTCTCGGTGGGCCTGCTCTTCGATCCGGCAAGCCTGGTCGCACACCCCTTGCCCGCGGTGGTGCTGGTCAGCGTGGTGCTCATCGGTAAACCGCTGGGCGCGGCCCTCATGATCCGGCTGAGCGGCGAAACCAAGCCTATGGCGGCGCAAATCGGCGCAGCGCTGGGGCAGGTCGGCGAATTCACCTTCGTGCTTGGCGCTTCGGCCAAGGCGCTGGGGCTGATCGGTCAGCCGGTGTGGAACGGGCTGGTCGTGGCGGCCATGGTCTCGATAGCCATCAACCCGAGCCTTTACCGGCGTCTACGTCAGCGGGTGCGCCGTGCCGCCAGCCAACCAGCCTTGGATCAGGCCGCCATCCCGGGTCAGGCAATCGTCGTCGGCTACGGCGACGTCGGACGTCGCGTCTGCGAGGAACTCCAAGCCAAAGGAATACCCGTCACGGTCATCGACAGCGACATCGTGCTCATCCACGAACTGCAGAAAAAAGGCGTCCGGGCGCTCTGCGGCGACGGCGGCTCGGCCGAAGTGCTCAACGAAGCCGGAATCGCGGAAGCGGGCTCGCTCCTGGTGTGCTGCTCGATCGCCGAACCAGGACAGTTGCTACATGGCATCGCCAAACGACTGCCTCGCCTACGCATCGCAGTCCGCCTGATGGATGGCCTGACCAGCGAGCTCGTCTCCGGCACCGACTTCACCGTGATCAGCGAAGACTCTTCTGCCGCGGGCGACATCACCGACGTCGCGACGGGCAAGACCTGAACGAAAAGGGCCGGAGTCTCGCGACTCCGGCCCGTATTGGGCGCAACCTAAGGGTGCTTACTTCTTCCCGTCGTCGACGACCTCGAAGTCGCCGTCGACTACCTTGCCGTCCTTGG
>CALEEU010000187.1 GCA_937875975.1 uncultured Opitutia bacterium
TGGCGGCGAAGGCTGCGGCGAGTCGCGACTCGATTTCGCCGGACTTGGCTTCACGGACGAGATTCTCCTGACCGATGAAGACGACGACTTCGTCCTGACCGAGGTCGAACTTTCGATCCTTGAAGGATGCTGGAGGTACCCATGCAGACTTCACGTCACCGAAGCGGTTCATGACCGTCTCCTTGGTTGTGACTGGCAGATCGTTCAGAGGGTCGAGGACAACGTTGCGGAAGCGGATCTCGGCCTTGCAGTTACCGTGAATCTGGAGACCGATGAGGCCGTAGGCGTCGTCGATCGACGGATCGGTCTCGGTGTAATCCAAGGTCGCCTTGCCGTTGAGGAAAATCGTGATGCGGGGACCTTCAGCTCTGATCTCATACTTATTCCATTCACCCTTCTTCTCGAGCTCAGCAATCTCGGTGTCGGCCTTCACTCCATACGCTCCGACGCCGGTACCAGCTCGTGCCAGGAATTTCTTGCGGCGAGATTCGTCGTAAAGCGACCCTGTGTGTCCATGGCCGATGTCGGCCTGATAACCGATCATCTCATTAGGCGGATTAGTCGCGCGAAGGCTCCGAAACTGGACGCCGCCATTCACGAAGCCCTCGGTACCGACGAGTTTGTATTCCAGCGTCAGACGGAAGTTATAAAAGCTGCGCTTGGTCGTCAGGAACTCGTTACGCGGATTACCGGCCATCGAGCCACCCACGATCTCGCCATTCTCGACGCGCCAGACCTTGGCGTCACCTTCCCATCCCGTCAGCGTCTTACCATCGAACAAAGGCGCCGGCGCGGCAGAGAGTCCGAGGATTCCGGCGAACAAGCAAAGGACGGGGACAAAACGCTTCATGGGGTTAGGTCTTAGGCAATCCGCCCGAGGGATTGTTCCAACCCCAAATGACAACGTTCGCCGCATGGTGAACGATAGGTAGGGGCGGGACTACGTCACGCCCCAGGTCACGACGTAGTCGTGCCCCTACCCGCAGTCCACCATTCGGCGGCCTGTTGACACAAAAAGACCGAAGGCTTTTCAACCTCCGGTCCTCGTGGCCTCAGGCCCTCTTGCCCTCGACCTTAAGCCAGCCCTAGATGCTTCAAGGCCTCAGGCGTCGGTCCGTCGAAGTTGACGGTCGGGACGTTGCCTACGTAGCCGACATCTTTCCAACCCTGCGGAGTGGTGTAGTACCCGCTGGCGGCGAGATAACGGAAGCGTCCGAAGAAGTTCTGGGCGGACTTGAACTCCTTCTTGACCGCGGTCTTACCACAGATGTCGTCGGCGATCGCGCATTTCTGCGGTTCGGCAAGGTCGGCGAAGTCCTGCTTGAAACGGAGCTGGGCCTCCGCGTCGAGCCAATCCAAGCCTTCGGTGATGATCGGACGATCCTTGGCGGTCTCGTCGTAAGGCGAGCTGATCCATTCGTCGATGAAGTCCTGGACGCCAAGCTGCGACGGCAGTTTGTCGCCAGGATTATCGGGCGGCAAGATGAGGTCGGTCAGCGAGCCTGCCGCCTTACGCTGCTTAGGCGTCAAGGTCAGGGGCCAGAGGTCGCCAGGAACGTAGTTCTTGTTAAGGACCGGATCCCAGCCGATGCGGTTGCCGCCGCTGCCGGCAGGAGCACCGGGCTGACGTTGCAAGCGACCTTGGGCGGAGGCATGGGGGAAGACCGCGGCAGCCGCCGCGGCGGCGCCAATCCACTTGAGCGCCATGCGGCGATCGATCTGACCAGAATTATCTGCGGGAATATTTTCCATGTTCGTAGGTATTAGAGGTTACCCTTGCGCATCTCTTCGATGAGATGGTCGGTGGCTCGCCAAGCGAGCGCCATGATGGTGAGCGTGGGGTTCTTGTCAGCATTACTGCAGAAGGCCGAACCGTCGTTGAGGAGGACGTTCGGAACCTCCCAGCACTGGTTCCACTGGTTAGTGACCGACTTCTTGGCATCGGCTCCCATGATGGCTCCGCCGACTTCATGGATGATGCGTCCGCCAGTATCGATGGCCTTGGATCCGTCAGCCTGAGGGTTCCGGGCTTTGCCGCCGATGGCTTCGATCATCATCGCAAAGGTGGCCTCCATGTGCGCGGCCTGCTTGGTCTCGTGCTCGGACCACTTCCAGTGGAAGCGCAGGACGGGGATGCCCCACTTGTCCTTCACGGTCGGATCGAGTTCACAGAACGAGTTCTCGTTCGGAATCATCTCACCGCGTCCAGAGAAGCCAATGCCGGCACCGTATTTCTGACGGACCTCCTCCTTGTAGCTCTTGCCGTAGCCAGGGCTGGCGCTGCCGGTACCGAGCCCGGGCATCCGACGACCGGTGCCGAACTCGATATGGTAGCCGCGGGCGAAGCCGAGCTTGCTGGCATCCTTATACAGCCACCACGGGATGTAGACGTGGGTGCCCGCGCCTTCTTCATTGTGGACCGGGAGATTTTCGAAAGCGGGGACGCT
>CALEEU010000188.1 GCA_937875975.1 uncultured Opitutia bacterium
TTGCGACCCCGCTGGCGCCATTCGGAAAGTCGGCACACGCGGTGCAGATCGACGTATGCGATCCGGCGAGCATCACTCGCGCCTTCCAGAAGATCGAATCCGAGGCGGGCCGTCTGGATATCCTCGTGAATAACGCCGGCGACGGCGCGAATTGCTCGGCACTCGAGGAGACGGCCGCGCAATGGGACCGGATCATGACGGCGAACGCCCGCGGGCCGTTCCTCTGCTCTCAGGCGGCAGCTCGCTTGATGCTGCCACGTAAGTATGGACGTATCGTGAACATCAGTTCTCAAGCCGCCAGCGTCGCGATCATGAACCACGTGGCCTATTCCTCGTCGAAGGCCGCCTTGAACATGCTCACCAAGAGCATGGCCCTCGAATGGGCGCCGATGGGCATCACCGTCAACGCCGTGGCCCCCACCTATCTCATGACCCCAGGCACCCGCCCTCACCTCGAAAAAGCCGAGTTCCGTCAATCCGTCCTGTCGCGCATCCCTGTCGGTCGAGTGGGCAGCATCCATGACATTGCCCACGCCGTCCGCTTCCTCAGCCATCCCGATTCCAGCCTCATCGCCGGCGAGGTGCTGATGGTCGACGGCGGCTGGACCCTGGCCTAAAATCATACCCTCACTCCGATGAATCATCTGGGCGTCATCTTCTTGAGTATCACCGCCGCATTACCTGCGATGGCGCAGAACCCAGATGCCGAACTGCTGTTCGTCCGACGCATCAACCCGCTCTTCCATGAGAAGTGCCTCGCGTGTCACGGCAAGGACGAGGCGAAGATCAAGGGCGGACTGGACATGAGGACGTCGGCCTCGACCCTGAAAGGTGGCGACAGCAAGCTGCCCGGCTTCGTCGCCGGTAAGCCGGAGGAAAGCCCTCTCTATCTGGCGGTCACCCGCACGCACGAAGACTGGGAGGCGATGCCGCCGAAAGAAGCGGACAAGCTTTACGAAAAACAGGTGTCGTGGATCAAAGAATGGATCGCCGGTGGCGCGCCTTGGCCGGAGGCCTCACGCGCCCAGGCTATCGCTCAGGCGAACGAAGCCAAGTGGTCGGGGGAAGACGGCACGGTCATGAAGACCTCCGGCGGCCTGTCTCCCGAATGGACCAACCGAAAATACAAGCCCGAGGACATGTGGGCTTATCAGCCCGTCAAGAAACCTACGCTTCCCGCGAAGCAAGGTAACCCCGTCGACGCGTTCATCATGGCGAAGATGCCGGCCGGGCTCGCGGTCGCCCCGGCTGCCGACCGTGTCACCTTGATCCGCCGCGCGACGTTCGACCTGCTTGGCCTGCCGCCTAAGCCGGAAGAAGTAGCGGCTTTCGTCAAAGACCCTCGGCCCGAGGCAGAGGCCTTCGCCGCCCTGGTCGACCGGCTGCTGGCGTCCCCGCACTACGGAGAGCGCATGGCCCAGCACTGGCTGGACGTCACCCGCTACGCCGATTCCTCCGGGTTCTCCAATGACTACGAGCGCGGCAACGCCTGGCGTTATCGCGACTACGTGGTGCGTTCCTTCAACGCGGATAAGCGCTACGATCAGTTCGTCCGCGAGCAGATCGCGGGCGACGAAATCCAGCCTGACAACCCGGAGATGGTCATCGCGGCGGGTTTCTTGCGCATGGGCCCATGGGAACTGACGGGGATGGAGGTGCCGAAGATCGCCC
>CALEEU010000189.1 GCA_937875975.1 uncultured Opitutia bacterium
CGACATTCACCCCCCACACCTGAAACTAAGACTCAAACTTGCAGCGTGCCCACGTGTCACCGTGCCAGCATGCCCCCTCTGAATCTCCTACCCCTCCCCCTACCCCAACCCCTGTCTTAAACATTTGCACCTTTGCACAGGCCGCAGGCCGATTTGCACTTTTGCACCCCTTGAATCTATGTCTGCAAACCTCTCCTCCATCTCCACCCTCCTCGACTCCGCCGGCATCAAGCACCTGCTGAAGGACGACGTCATCCGCACCGGCTTCTCCACCGACCTCTATGAGGACGACGACGGCGACTTCGGCGTGAACATCATCCTACGCCTAGAAGAGAACGGCGAACTCCTACGCATCCAAGTGCCCATGGCCTATCGCCTACCCAAGGATGCTTCAGACGAGACGCAGGTCGCCGTGCTCCGGACGATCAACCAGCTGCACTGGGAATCCAAGATCCTGCAGGTCGAGATGGATCAAGAGGACGGAGAGATTCGCCTCAGCATCGATTTCCCAATCGAAGACGGGAGCCTGACCGAAACCCAGCTGGCTCGCATGATTCGCCTTATCCCTGCGCTCGTCGACCAAGGTCACCTGGCCATGACCGACGCCCTCGATAAAGCCATCGCCCTGCCCACCGAAGCCGAGATCAGCCGCCGCTTCGATGCCTTCGTCCGGACCCGCGCCTGAACTACCCCTTTACGCTGACAACACCCATGAAGCTTTTCGAACCTCGCATCGACCGTGACCTCGCCGTGCAGCTGGGCGAAGAAGCGGTCGCCATCTCCAAGGCGGGTAAGTACGTCGGCCCATCCGGTCAGATCGATATCTCCGCCGAGGTGAAAGCATGCGTGCAGGCGACGGTCCACTACACCGCCGACCACGCTCATCCGAGCCCGGCCAAGGGTCCGCATACGACGACCTATGAGGTGACGAACGAGACCACCCTCTCCGCCCAGCAGCGTCACCTCGCCAAAGGACACAACGTTATCTCCCTCAACTTCGCCGCGGCCACGAATCCCGGAGGCGGCTTCCTCACGGGCGCCCGCGCTCAGGAGGAGTACCTCTGTCGCTCCAGCGCGCTCTTCCTGGCGATCAAGGATTCGCCGATGTATGCTTACCATCGTCGCGAG
>CALEEU010000190.1 GCA_937875975.1 uncultured Opitutia bacterium
TCAGATCAACCCGAGCTGCATCTTACCGTCCTCGGAGATCATGGTCTGGGTCCACGGCGGATCCCAGACGATATCGACGCGGGCCTGGTTGATGCCCGGGACGCCGAGTACGCGATTACGCGCGTCTTCGGCGATGACGGGTCCCATGCCGCAACCGGGGGCGGTCAGGGTCATCGAGACGACGACGCTGTGGCGGTCGGGCGAATTGTCCAGGGGCTCGACCTTGAGCGAGTAGACCAGGCCGAGGTCGACGATGTTCACGGGGATTTCCGGATCGAAGACCTTCTTGAGGCTGTCCCAGACGGCTTCGTCGGAAGGCTTGCCCGTGTGACCAGGGTGTTCGGCCGTGCCGACGGAACCATAGGCGTCGGTCTTACCTTCGTTCTCCGTGGCGTCGGACGGGACTTCTTCGCCGAGGGCGTCGGCGTCGGAGCCCTTGATGCGGAACATGCCCGTATCGCAGACGACGGTGAAGTTGCCGCCGAGGCGGTGGGTGATGGTGACCTTCGTGCCCGCGGGGAGCACGGCGGGTTCGCCGGCGGGGATGACCGTCGCCTGCACATCGCGCGCAAGGACGCGGTCGTGGGGGCTGGGCGTGTGGCGCTGGCCAGTGGTGTCTTCGCTCATGTTCAGGCTTGGTGGAATTTCAGGCGGAGCATCTCGCGCACCGCGGCGCTGGCCTCTTCGTGGCCGACCTTCGCGAGGACTTCCTCGAGGAAGCCCTGCGCGAGCAGCTCCTGGGCGACGGCGAGCGGGATGCCGCGGGCGCGCAGGTAGAAGAGTTCGGCGGGGTCGATCTGGCCGGTCGTCGCGCCGTGCGAGCACTTCACGTCATTGGCTTCGATCTCGAGGCCCGGAAGCGAATCCGCTTCGGCGTCCGGCGAGAGCAGGAGGTTGCGGTTGGTCTGGTAGGCGTCGGTGCGCTGGGCGTCCGGGGCGACCTTGATGAGGCCCGAGAAGATCGTGCGCGCCTTGCCGAGCAGGGCGTTCTTGAAGAGCAGGTCCGACTTCGCGTGGC
The DNA here is from genome assembly GCA_937875975.1 of uncultured Opitutia bacterium. Taxonomy (GTDB): domain Bacteria; phylum Verrucomicrobiota; class Verrucomicrobiia; order Opitutales; family UBA953; genus UBA953. Next base: position 1,019 of record CALEEU010000190.1, read on the forward strand.
CGGCGGCGTGGATCTGCAGGGTGCGTTGGTCGAACTCCTGTTCGCCCGTGGCCACCGAGATACCAAAGAGGCTGACGTCGGCGCCGGGGCCGTCGATGCGCACGCAATTCTCCAGCCGCGCGCGACGGGAACCGACGGCGGCGTTGACGGAGCTGATGACCGCGTCGCGGCCGCCGCAGGTGTTGTCGACCTGGAAGGACTGCGTGGCGGAACCCCAGGCCTGCACGGCGAGACGGCGGACCTGCGAGCCCGTGCCGGCATGGATGTCGGCGGCGGAGATCGCAAGGGCGCGCTGGTCGGCCTTGGCGGCGAGGTGGAAGTCGTGGAGGTCGGCCTTGGCGCGTTCACCGGCGATGATGAGGGCGTGCGGGAAGACCGCGACGCCGTCGGTGAGCGTCCAGGTGACGGAGACGAAGGGCTGCTTCACCTCGACGCCCTTGGGGACGTGGAGGACGTAGCCGGCGCGGAGCCACGCGCGGTGGAGCGCGGCGAACTTGTCGCCGCCGAGGAGCACGGGATGCTTCAGGAGGTGTTCCTGGAGCAGGGCAGGACGGGTGCGGACGGCGTCTTCGAGCGATTCGAAGACCACGCCTTGGGCGACGAGCTCGGCGGAGAGCGTCGGCTTGAGCACGCAATGGCCGTCGACGTGGACGATGAGGCCCGCGGCGTCGGCGATCAGGCGCGAGCGCGCGATGAGATCGGCGGCCTGGGCGGCGGTCGGAGCCGGCGCGGGCGCGTAGCCGTCGAGCGAGAGCGTGCGGGCGTCGGAGAAGCGCCACTTTTCGTTGTCGCGCGTGGGCATCGGCAGCGACTGGAACGTGTGCCAGCCCTGCTGACGCAGGACGGCGAACCAATCCTGCGCGCGGAAGTGCGCGGTCTCGGCGGACTGCAGGGCGACGTCGAGGACGCCGGCGGGAGCGGAGGCGACGGCGTTCATCCGACGGATCCTTCCATCTG
>CALEEU010000191.1 GCA_937875975.1 uncultured Opitutia bacterium
ATCTTACCGATGTCGAATTCTTCGCGGGCGCCGTTGCGCTTCACCACGACCATGCCTTCGCGGACGATTTCTTCGATGGTGCTGAAGCGATGGTCGCACGCCAGGCACTCGCGGCGACGGCGGATGGAATGATTACCCTTCCCGAGGCGGGTCTCCAGGACCTTCGTATCCTCGTGATTACAGCGGGGGCAGAACATCGCTCAGAGTTTGAGGAAATTCCCCAAGAGTTGGAGGCCGTGCTCGGTAGCGAAGGATTCCGGATGAAACTGGACGCCCCAGATTGGGAGCTCGCGATGGCGCAGGCCCATCACGAGACCGTCTTCAGTCCAAGCCGTCACCTCAAGGGCCGCGGGAAAAGTGGCACGCTCGACAACGAGAGAATGGTATCGGGTCGCGGCGAAAGGCGAAGGCAGGCCCTTGAAGACATCGGTGTTATTGTGGAACACCGGCGAGGTCTTTCCGTGCATCAGGTGCGGAGCGCGAATGACATTACCACCGAAGGCATGACCGATGGCCTGGTGGCCGAGGCACACCCCGAGGATGGGCTTCTTGCCGGCGAAGGCCTTGATCATCGCGCACGAGACACCGGCTTCGGCGGGCGAGCACGGACCGGGCGAAATCATCACGCGGTCAGGATTCAGCGCCAGCGCTTCCTCGACGGTGATCTGGTCATTGCGGTACACCTTCTGCTCCACGCCCAACTGCCCGAAGTATTGGACCAGGTTGTAGGTGAACGAATCGTAGTTATCGATGACCAGCAGCACGTGCGGACGATTTGCCCGGCACTGCGAAGTGTCAAGGAACCGCGGCCCCGTGTGAACAAGTGAACGCAGCGAAGTTTGTTCGCTGCGAGGGCTAGGGACAGGGCTAGAACGGCGAGAGACAGATGACGTAAGCAGATGAATGATGGGCGATGAAGGATAGGATTCGGGTCCAGCTATCATCCCTCATCTTTCATCCTCCATCCTCCATCGGCATCGCCCCTTCCCGGCCCTAGCCCAAGCCCCGGCCCTAGCCCTATTTCAGCCTACCCCCACTCCTATCCCCACCCCTACCCCTATCATCGTGAATTCTACCCCAAACCCCTCGAAAGTAGGCCTTTACAGAGGGAGGGGGGTGTGAATAACTGTGTGAACGGCATGAAACAGCGCACCCTTGGCAAAGAAGCCTCCGTAAAGGGCAAAGCCCTTCACACCGGCCAGGACGTTACCCTGACCCTGAAACCGGGCGCACCCAACACCGGCCTAGTCTTCCGTCGCATCGACCTTTTCGGCAAGCCTGAGGTCCGCCCAGTGTCCGAGATGATCACCGAACTGGAGCGTAAGACGACCGTCTCTTCCGATGCCGTTAAGTTACACACGATCGAGCACGTGCTCTCGGCCCTCAGCGGCATGGCCGTTGATAACGCGGTCATCGAGCTCGACGCCTCCGAGCCGCCGATCGTCGACGGCTCGGCCCGCCCCTTCACGACGCTCATCCACCAGTGCGGCGTCGTCGAGCAGGCCGAACCGCGCGAGACGTTCGTGCTCACACACCCGATCACGATCAACGAGGGCAGCCGTTCCATCATCGCCCTGCCCTTCGACGGACTGCGCATCACCTGCACCTCGGCCGATGACCGCGGCATCCACACGCAGCACCTGACGATTGATATCGATTCCGAGACCTACGAGGCGCAGATCGCTCCGGCGCGCACGTTCACCATCTACGAAGATATCGAAGGCCTCATCGAGAAGGGTCTGATCAAGGGCGGAACGCTCGACTCCGCGATCATCCTCAAGGGCGACAAGATCGTCAGCAAGGAGCCCCTGCGCTTCAAGGACGAGCTCGTCCGTCATAAGATCCTCGATATCGTCGGTGACATCGTCCTCGCCGGCATCCGCCTCAAGGCCCACATCATCGCCGTCCGCCCCGGCCACGCGCTCAACGCCCGCCTGGCCGCGGCCGTCCGCAAGCAGTGGCAGGAATCCAAGGCCCCCAAGGCGAAGGCCGCTCCGGCAGGCCCTAAGGTCGAAGCCCCGACGGCCCCCGCCGGCTCGGCCCTGGACATCCGCCAGATCCTCAACGCCCTGCCCCATCGCTACCCGTTCGTGATGGTCGACCGCGTCGTCGAGCTCAACGAAGACTCCCTCGTCGCGATCAAGAACGTCACGATCAACGAACCTTACTTCCAAGGCCACTTCCCTGGACAGCCGGTCATGCCGGGCGTCCTGCAGATCGAAGCGATGGCTCAGGCCGCCGGCCTTATCATGCTGCGCCGCGGCGCCGCCGACGAAGCCCCGAAGGTCGTGTTCTTCATGAGCGCCGACAAGGTGAAGTTCCGCAAGGCGGTCACGCCGGGCGACACCCTCGAGATCCGCGCCAAGCTCACGAAGGTGCGCGGCCGTATCGCTGCTGCCGAATGCGAGTGCTTGGTCAACGGCGAGTGCGTCTCCTCCGCCGAACTGCTCTTCACCATCGCCGACTCGCCTAACGGCTGAACCGGATGGCCACGCAAGTCCACCCCACTGCGATCGTCGAAGCCGGCGCCAAGCTTGGCCAAGACGTCGTCATCGGCGCCTACGCCTTCGTGGGCGGAGACGTCACTCTAGGTGACGGCTGCATTCTGCACCACCACGCGACCGTCGAGGGCTACACGCAGCTCGGCCCGCAGTGCGAGGTCTTCCCTTACGCCTTCATCGGCGGCCGCACGCAGGACCTGAAGGCCAAACCAGGCAAACCCGGCCTTAAGGTCGGGGCCCGCAATACTTTCCGCGAATACGTCAGCGTCCACCTCGGCACCCAGGAAGGCGAGTGGACCATCCTCGGCGACGACAACGTCCTGCTGGCCTACTCGCACGTCGCGCATGATTGCGTGATCGGCAACCACCTCGTCATCTCCAGCCACTCCGCTGTCGCCGGCCACGTGCACGTCGGCGACCACGTGAACATCGGCTGGAACGCCGGCATCCATCAGTTCTGCCGTATCGGCGACCACGCGATGGTCGCGGCCTGCTCGAAGTGCGTCCAGGACGTCCCTCCTTTCGTCATCGCCGACGGCAATCCGTGCGAGACCAAGATGATCAACGCCGTCGGCCTGAAGCGTTCGGGCTTCACCGACGACGAGATCGCCACGGCCAAGCTGATGCACCGCCTCTTCTACCGCGACGGACTCAATACCACGCAGGCGATCGAGAAGGCCCGGGCCTTGCCTGAAGCTTCCAGTCGGGTCGTGAAAGCCTTCGTGGACTTCGCGGCATCGACCAAGCGCGGCCTGGCCTAAGCGCTCGTAGGCGCTTGCGCCGTCGGCCGGCCTGCCTAGTTTCGCAGGCATGAAAGCCCTCCTGCCCGCCTTTATCGCGATCACGAGCTCCTTCGGTGCGCTTTCCATGGCCGAGCCGATGAAAATCGAGGTGAGGCGCCTTCCCGAGTCAGCGGCGGCTACGACTAGGTTCCTCAATCCCGAATACGTGGTCGCCTCCCCGGCCGCCGCCCAGGCGACCGACAAGACGCCGCTGCTCATCTTCCTCCACGGCGCCGGTGAACGAGGTACCGACCTGACCCAACTGAAGTCGGTGCCGCCCATCCGGCACTTCAGCCAGCAGACCGAACAGCCCTTCCTCATCGTCGTGCCGCAGTGCGCCCCAGACAAGGCGGGCAAGAAAGACGAATGGCAGGCCGCGGACCTAGAAGTACTCTTCAAACAGCTCGAGAAGGACCAGCCGTTCGACAAGTCGCGCGTCTATCTCATCGGCTATAGCATGGGTGGCTATGGCACCTGGCTCTGGGGCTCCGCTCACCCCGAGCGCTTCGCCGGCCTTGCCCCTCACGCTGGCGGCCTAGGCTCCGGCGGCCCCCGGGCCGTGTCGCCCGATCTCACCGGATGGGCCAAGCGCCTCGCACCGTTGCCGATTTGGATCTTCCACGGCGACCGGGATAACGTCGTGCCGCCCGAACGCTCCGAGCGCATGCACACCCTGCTCAAGTCCGCCGGTGCCAAGCAGGTCCGTCTGACGATACTGGCAGGCCAGGGCCACGGCATCGGCGGTAACCTAAGTAACCCCGAGCTCTACGCGTGGCTGCTCCGCCACCGACGCCA
>CALEEU010000192.1 GCA_937875975.1 uncultured Opitutia bacterium
CTCATGCGGCGAGGCGGCGCACGGCGCGGAGGCGGGCCGAGCGGCTGCGAGGGTTGCGTGCCTGTTCGGCGTCCGTGGGCTGGACGGCCTTGCGGGTGAGGAGGTCGGCCTGCTTCACGCGGTCGTCCTGGTTGCGCGCGTCGTCGCGGTCGACCGGGCGACCAGCGACCTCATTCATGTAGCGCTTGACCATCCGGTCCTCGAGGGAGTGGAAGGAGATGACCGCGAGCACGCCGCCGGCGGTGAGCTTACCGAAGGCGAGCGGAAGGGCGTCGGCCAGGGCGCCGAGCTCGTCGTTGACCGCGATGCGGACGCCTTGGAAAGTGCGGGTGGCCGGGTGGGGGCCGCGGGGACCGGGAGCGGGGGGCGCGGCTTCGGCGACCAGTTCGGCGAAGGTGGAGGTGCGGGCGAGGCGGCCGGTGCCGCGGGCGGCGATGATGGCGTTGACCACGCGGAACCAGCGAGGCTCCTCGCCGTAGTCGCGGACAGCGCGTTCGATCTCGGAGCGGTCGCCGCGTTCGAGGAACTCGGCGGCGCTGCGGCCGACGCGCGTATCCATGCGCATGTCGTTCGGCGCGTCGAAGCGGAAGGAGAAACCGCGTTCCGGGACATCCAACTGGTATGAGGACACCCCAATGTCCATCAGAACACCGTCGAACAGCCCCGGAACGCGGTCAAGGTGGCGGAAATTTTCAGAGTGGAAACGCAGGCGGCCCGGATGGGCGGCGAGCAGATCGGCGGAGCGTTCGCCTGCGGCCGGATCGCGGTCCATCGCGTCGACGGTGCAATGCGGAGCGCGGGCGAGAATCGCCGACGCGTGGCCGCCGCCGCCGAAGGTGCAATCCAGATAGGCACGGCCATCCTGCGGGGCGAGGAGCGTCAGGCACTCCTCGAGCAGAACTGGAACGTGGCTGGTCATTCGGCGGGCTGTGAATAAGGTGTGAGCAGTGTAAGTAACTTTTGGATACGCCTCACAGGCCAAGCTCACGCAAGGCGCGCAGGATGGTGAGGGCGGACTCCGATTCGCGATCGGCCTTGGGCGGCGTCGGCGAAGAAATATGGAAAGTGGTGAAGCCTCCGCGGAAGATCACCTCGTGCTCGAGCTTCGCTTCCCTGACGATGTGATCGTTGAGCGTGATACGGCCGGCCTTGTCGCACGTGACCTGGATGCTGTTCGTGCCGAGCAAGCTCAGCGCATCCATCTTCACCGGATCGCTGACGGTCACCTGCGATGCGGCGACGCGGATACGTTCAGCCATCGACGGCGGGAACACCACGACCGAGGCCAGCGCCGGGTGATACATCGCGAGGAAAGTCGCTTCCGCATCGAAACGCCAGGCCGCTGGGATGGTGACACGATTCTTCTCATCCAACTTTCCGTTGTGGATGCCGGTGAAGAGACCGTTGTTGGCGCCAATAGACATTGCGTATGGGGAGTTGCCCCCAGATGACCCACTTTTCCCCACACCCCTCCACCCGTCAAGATTTTAGCCCCAGATCAGCCCAATTTCTTGTTCACAGCGCGGCCAGGGGCATTTTAATGACTGTTTTCAGTCCTTATTTAATGCAAACTACTGGTTGTTAGGTGTTTATGTTAAAAATATGGCCGGATGACCTTTTTCGCTACCCTCTCCCCCTCCAGGACGCTCCCCGGGGATCCGGCCGGCGTCAAGCGCGGCCGGCCATTGTAGTTGTTTTACCATTACAAAAAGAGCTCTTTCGCGGGCGCGGGGCGAGGGCGAAACTGTTTGCCAACGGACCCCGGCTATGCTTTGACTCCAAGCACTCAACCACGACTCTTGCACATGAAAACCGCCATCGCCCTCCTCGCCGTCCTCGTCCTCTCCGGATGCTCCACCCAGCTCGGCGTGGACAACTCCCAGAACAACGAGGCCTCCTACTCCAACGTCACCGGCATCCTGACCACCCGCTACACCGCTGACACGACCGCCGTGTTCAACGCCGTGAAGCGCACCATCGACTCGATGCCCGGCACCCTTCGCACCGGTGAGACCGACGAGATCGGCGCCAACAAGGAGCTGCTCAGCGTCGTGGCCTACGCCCGCACCATCGGTGACCTTGAAATCAAGATCACCATCGAGAAGGCCGAAGACGAAGTCACCAAGGCCGTCTTCACCCAGGTGAAGGTCAAGTACGGCTTCTTCGGCAACCTGCCGGAGAGCCAGAAGATCGTCTCCAAGATCACCTCCAACCTGCGCTAAGCGCCGGGGCGGAACCGCCAAACGGACGCCGCCCAGCCACCTGGCTAGGCGGCGTTCTTTTTTAACCACTTTACCAATGGGCAACATCCACGGACACAGTTTCCGCATCACCACCTTCGGCGAAAGCCACGGGCCCGCACTCGGCGTCATCATCGACGGCTGCCCGCCCCGCGTTCCGTTTGACGCCGCCTTCCTGCGCAGCGAACTCGACCGCCGCCGCCCGGGCCAGAGCGCCCTGACAACGCAACGCAAAGAAGCCGACGCCCCGGAAATCCTCTCGGGCGTCTCGCCTGACGGCCTCACCCTCGGCTCGCCCATCGCCATCGTCATCCGCAACGGCGACCAGCGCCCACAGGCCTACGCCGAGATGAAAGCGGCCTATCGTCCGTCGCACGCCGACTTCACCTACGACGCCAAGTACGGCATCCGCGCCATCGAAGGTGGCGGCCGTTCCTCCGCCCGCGAGACCGCCGCGCGTGTCGCCGCCGGCGCCGTCGCGAAGACCGTGCTCAAACACGCCTGCGGCGCCCGCATCATCGCCTGGGTCGAGAGCGTGGGCGAAGTGCGCATGCCCGCCGCGGCCAAGGCGCCGTCCTTAAAACAAGTCGAGGCCACGCCGACGCGCTGCCCGCATCCCGCCACCGCCGCCAAGATCGATGCGCTCATCCGCGCGGCGCGCGCCGACGGCGATTCCGTCGGAGGCGTGATCTGTTGCGTCATCGAGAACCTTCCCGCCGGACTCGGCTCACCGGTCTTCGATCGTTTCGAAGCCGACCTTGCCAAGGCCATGCTCTCGCTGCCCGCGACCAAGGGCTTCGAGATTGGCAGCGGCTTCGCTGGCACCGTGCTCCGTGGCAGCGCCCACAACGACGAGTTCGTCCGCAAGGGCGGCCGGATCCGCACCGCGACCAACCGTTCTGGCGGCACGCAGGGCGGCATCACCAACGGCGAAGACGTCGTCTTCCGCATCGCCTTCAAGCCCACCGCCACCGTGCTCAAGCCCCAGAAGACGGTCCGTCCCGACGGCAAGGCCACCGAGCTCAGCGCCAAGGGCCGCCACGACCCGTGCGTGCTCCCGCGCGCCGTGCCCATCGTCGAAGCCATGGCTGCCTTGGTGGCCGTGGATCACTGGATCCGCGACCGCGGACAGAACGCCCCTTTCGGCCGCTGCGGACGTAAGGCATGACCCCGATTATCATTATCCTCGGTCCCACTGGCGCCGGCCGGGCCGACACGGTGCGCGAGTTGGCTGAGAACGCCTGGCCCGAAGGCCGCAAGATCCGCATCCTCCGCGAAGTGCGCGAAGGCGGCATCGCTCCCGACCAATGGGAATTCAAGGACGGACAGGCCATC
>CALEEU010000193.1 GCA_937875975.1 uncultured Opitutia bacterium
GTCACCATGTCGTCCACCACGCGTCCGCCCTTTACGCCGGCGCCGGCGACGATGAGCGAGACGCCCGTGCCGAAGCCGTAGAGGTTGCACTTGCCGTGCGGGAAGCCCGGGGCGCCGTGGTCGCCGCTCACGGCGATCAGCGTCTTGCCGCGTTCGCCGGCGCGGTCGAGTTCTTCGAGCAATACGCCCATCGCGGCGTCGAGGGCCTGGACTTCGCCGAGGTAGTCGGCGAGGTCTTCGCGCACTACCGGGACGTCGGGCAGGAAGGCCGGTAGTTTGCCCTTGAGGGCGTCGGGATCGAGGCCCCAGAGTTTCTGGCCACTGCCACGTACCCACGCGCGGTGGGTGTTGGTCGGGCCGAACCAATAGGCGAAGGGCTGGCCGGCGGCCTTGGCCGCGAGCATCGCCTTGAAATTGCCGCGGACCTCTTCGAGGAGCTTGGCGCGGGCCGCCTCGACCGTGGCGCCCTTCGCCACCAGGTCGGTCGCGTTTTCCGAGAAGTTGTTGAAGGCGCGTCCTGACTTCTCGAAGGCGTGCTGCTGGCCGCCGTAAGGGGCGTCGGCGGGCGAGCCCGGGCTCCAGACCTTATAGGACTTGCCGAGGTGGTAGCCGGCGTCGCGCAGCAGCAGCGGGTAGGTCGGGATGGATTCGTCCCAGACCGCGCCTTGGAGGATGGCGCCGCGGCCAGTACGCCAGAAGTGCTGGCCCGAGAGCAGCGAGCTACGGCAGGGCGTGCAGGAGGGCGCGTTGACGTGCGCGTTGCGGAAGAGCACGCCTTCCTTCGCCAGGCGGTCTAGGTTCGGGGTGCGGAGCAGGCCGTTCGTGCCGGCGAGGTCGCCATGTTCGGCGTAGATGCGCGCGAAGCGGCCCCAGTCGTCGGCGAAGAAGAAGAGGATGTTCGGGCGCTCCGGCGCCGAGAGGGCGAAGCCGGACGCGGCGAAGAGGCTCAGGAGCAGGGCAGGAATTCGCATGAGATTATTTCAGAGGGGCTTTTTCGAAGTCGTCCTTCTTGACCCAATTGGCGTCGATCAGTTCTCCGCGCATATAACGCTCATAGAAACCGATCTTCTTCTTGTCGGCGGAGGGGTAGGCCTCGTATTCCGCGCCGCGGCCAATCGCGCGCAGGTCGCCAGCGGCCTTGAGTTCAGCCCACATCTTCGTCCGTAGCTTCTCAACGTCGGCGGTACGAATCTGGGCGAGGTTCTTCACGCAGTCGGAGTCGGTGCTGAGGTCGTAGAGCTCTTGGCCGGGGCGCATACCGAAGCAGAGTTCCCAGAACGGGTCGGAGCCTTTCTCGCGTCGGGCGTGGAGGATGAAGGTCTTCGTCGGGCTCGCGTCGGTGTCGAGGTAGCCGGTCTCGGGGTTGCAGGCCGGCCAGCGCGTAGGCTCGGAATTCTCGAGATAAGCGAGACCGTCCTTAACGATACCGCGGATGGGGTAGCCTAAGTCGCCGGGGCGGCCAAAGTCATTGCGCTCGCGGCCAATGAGCGTGTGGTCACGAACCGGATTGGAGCGTCCGTCGACGCCGCTTTGGAAGATATCGCTGAGGCTGCGTCCCGAGGTCGGCGCGAGGGCCCCGGCCTGCGGCCAGGTGATGCCAGCGGCATCGAGGAACGTCGGAGCGAAGTCGACGAAGCTGACGTAGTCGGTGACCTTGCGGCCGGGGTTCTTGATGCCCTTGGGCCAGCGAATCGCGAGCGGCAGATGGTTGGCGTTCTCGTAAGCCGAACCCTTCACGCGCGGGAAAGGCATGCCGTTGTCGCTCGTCACGACCACGATCGTGTTCTCGAGCTGTCCGGTCTTTTCCAGCATCGCCAAGGCGCGGCCCACGTGGCGATCGAAGTGTTCGACCTCGAAAGCGTAGTCGAGGAGGTCGCCGCGGATTGTCTCGTTGTCGGGCCAGTAGGCCGGTACGCGGTCGATGTCGGTCGTCTTCTTGCCGCCGAGACGGGCACCGGTGCCTTGTTCGTATTCGCGGTGCGGCTCGATGGAGCCGAGCCAGAAGAACCAGGGCTGGCCGGGCTTGGCCTGCGCGAGGAAGGCTTCAAAGTTTCCACTATAGTCGTTCTTCGTGATGCCAGTCGTCGGCGGCTCAGCTTTCTTCTGCATGAACTGCTTGCCCGCCATTGCGCGCGGCGAGCCATCGGCCTTGAGGGCGAGCCCTGGACCCCAGACCTTGCCGGTCGTCGCGTACGCGTAGCCGTTCTGCTCAAGGACGTCGGGGAAGATGGCGTGTTCCGGCGGGAAGACGCACTGGTGGTTGGCCGCGGCGCCAAGGAGCCAAGGGTGGCGGCCGGTGAGGATCGTGGAGCGTGAAGGCGTGCACTTCGCCGTCGGGGTGTAGGCGTTCAGGAAGAGCAGGCCTTCCTTGGCGACGCGGTCGAAGTTCGGGGTCTTGACCCAGGAGCAACCATAGGCGCCGGCGTGGCCGCGACCCCAGTCATCGGCGATCAGGAAGAGGACGTTCGGGCGGGTCGATTCGGCGGCGGTGAGGCCGGCGAAAGTGGCGCAGATTGCGGCAAGGAGCAGGGTGGGACGCATGGCTCGGGGTGACATCACCTAAGCCCACTTGGCGGAGGCATGCAACGCCTCAGCCACTAGGTCAAAGAAAAGGCCGGGCGACTTGCGTCGTCCGGCCTTCGCGGGAGCCTCAGGCGAGGCTTACTTCTTGGCGGGGGCGTCGGCCTTCTTGGCCGGAGCCTTCTTGCCACCCTTCGCGGCCGGCTTTGGGGCCGGGGCGAGGTCGCGGAGCTTCACGTTCTTGAACCAGACTTCGTCGCCGTGTTCCTGCAGGAGGATGTGGCCGTCGGCCCACTCGCCGAAGTTCTTGCCGTACTTAGGGTCGGCGTACTTCGACTTCGCGACGAGGGCGCGGAACTCTTCGGTGTTACGGTCGTAGGAAATCACCAGACGTCCGTTGAGCCAGTGTTCAACCTTGGTGCCCTTGGCGATGACGTAGGCATTGTTGAAGTCGCCGATGCGGTTAGCGCGCTTGTCCTTGGAGGCGGTCTTCAGGTCGTAGAGCGAGGAGACCGTACGGTTGCCGTCGCGGCCGAGTTTGGCGTCCGGGTGGACGGCGTCGTCGAGCATCTGGAACTCCAGGCCGAAGGCCGAGCCGGCGCCCTGGTTGAGGTTCGGCTGCACGAAGTACTTCAGTCCGCTGTTGGCGCCCTTGGTCAGCTTGAAGTCGACGGAGACTTCGAACTCCTTGTAGCGATTGATCGTGATGATGTCGCCGGCGTTGGCGGATTCCTTGCCGTCGCCCTTGGCGACATGGAGCATGCCTTTCTCGACGGACCAGCCGGCCTTCGGGAAATCCGGGCCCTTGGCGGAGCGCCAGCCCTTGCTGGAGCGGCCGTCGAAGAGGAGCTTCCAACCGTCGGCCTTCTCGGACTCGGTCAGGCTGTTGTCCGGAATCTTCGTGAGGGAGATGTTGCGCCATTCGACGATGGTTCCGGCTTTGGCGGCGTCCTTGCCGATGCCGTGGACCTGGAAGGCGATGAAGCCGCTCTTGTAGCCGTCGTCGCGCACATCGACGCGCTGCACGCCGTTAAACCAGGTGCGGATGCGGTTACCGTTGGCTTCGACCTTCACGTGGTTCCATTCGCCGATCTTGGAGAGCTCGCGACCCTGCTTGGAGAAGGCGAGGGCGTCACCGCCGCCGAAACCGGGGAAGATCCAGCCGCGACGGCCTTCTTCGTAGAGGCCGGCGGACCACATGCGGGCCTCGGTGTCAGGCTTCTTCACATTCTTTGGATCGGTATCGATCTCGGCCTGGTAGCCGTGGACGCGTCCGACCGGAACCTTGGCGGGCTTACCGTCGCCGCCCTTGTAGGTGACTTCCTTGGCTTCGGAGCGGCTGCGGAACTGCACGCCGGAGTTCAGACGCGGGTCGTTCTTGAAATCATACTCGAGCACGAAGTTCGAGTAGTCCTTGTCGGTCGCGAGGAAGGTATTCGGCGTGTTGAGGGTCGAGGTGCCGACGAGGTTGCCCTCGGGGTTCACCGAGTAAGCGGCTTCGCCGCCGAGCTTCTTAAAGCCCGTGAGGTCCTTGCCGTTGAAGATCTCGACCTTGTTGGGATTGGCCTTTGGCGCGCCCGGGGCGGCCTTAGAGGCGGTGGACTTATCATCGCTGGCGCAGCCGACGATGAGGAGGGCGGCGGCCGTGAGGCTCAGAAGGAGCAGGTTCTTTTTCATGGTAGGTGTGATTTGGTTTAGAGATGAAAAAGCGGAGCGGTCTTGCGACCGCTCCGCTTCGTCGGAGGAGCTTAGAACGTGGTGGGGATCTCGAAGCCCTTGCGGCCGGTGCGTTTCGCGACGAGATCGCGGTTGGCGGCCTCGGCGTTGGCGCCGGTGAAGAGTTCGGTCTTCGTGTCCTGGGTGAGCGGGGCGCCGAGGACGGCCTTGGACTCGTCGAGATTCACGCCGTTACGGCCGAGGTGCTCGGCCATACGACCGAAGGCTTCGGAGAGGCCGGAGCTGGCCTTGAGCGCTTCCTTGATCTCGCCGGCGCTCTTCTTCGCACCGAGGCGGAAGGAGATGTTGGCGGAGTGGACGAGGGCGGTGGACAGGTGGCACTCGCGCACCGGGGCGTAGATGCCTTCGTTGGTTCCCTTGCGGATATGGGAGACCCAGTTGGCGTGGTGGCCGGAGGCGCCTCCGGTGAGGTCGACTGCGTCAACGGTCTTGCCGTAGGACTTGATCAGCTTGCCGGAGAGGTCGTAGGCCTGGGCGGAGTTGTAGTCCGGGACGACGATGGTGGCGTTCTCGCACTCGACGATGATGCCGATGTCCGGGGTCTTGGCGGTCTTCTCGCCGGGGTTGTTCTCCTTGAACTTGCCGAACTTGTTCATCGGGCCGTCGATCTTGCCGTCGGAGGTCAGACCGTAGACTTCGGTGATGAGCGGGGCGGCGGCGTAGTTATGGATCGAGATGAAGGTGTTCGGGGTCTCGGCGCAGTCGACGTAGCCGAAGCGGCCGCCCACGGAGACGACCTCAGGGGAGACTTCGTGCGTGCCGAGGAACCAGCGGGCGATATCGATCTCGTGGATTGCCTGATTGCAAAGGTCGCCGCCGCCGTAGTTCCAGAACCAGTGCCAATCATAGTGCACAGCCCCTGTGGAGGAAGTTTCTTGAACCTTATTGGTCTGGTTGCCACGGATGGATTCCTGAATGTCAGCCGGGCCGTTCCAGAGGTCATAGTCGATCTCGGAAGGGATGGCGTTCTTCTTGGCCGGGCCAATGGACTTGCGGCGCTTGTAGCAGATGGCGCGCGAGACCTTAACCTTGCCGTACTTGCCGGCGTGCACGTCCTTAATGGCGGCGCGGATGCCGACGCCGGAGCGGCTCTGGGTGCCGGCTTGGACGACGAGCTTGGAGAAGTGGTTCGAGGCGGCGACGAGCTGCTGGCCTTCGAAGATGTTATGTGAGAGCGGCTTCTCGATGTAGAGGTGCTTTCCGGCCTGGAGCGACCAGATGCCCTGGATGGAGTGCTGGTGGTTCGGCGAGGCGATGGAGACGGCGTCGATATCTTTGTCTTCGAGCATCTTGCGGATGTCGGTGTAACCCTTGGCGCCGGGGTTGGCCTTCAGGCCCTTGGCGACGACCTTGGAGTCGACGTCGCAGAGGGCGACGATGCGGACTCCCTTGATCTTCTTGAGCTCATCGATGTGATTCTGGCCACGGCTGCGGAAGCCAACCACGGCGACGCGGAGGTCACCGTTGGCGCCAGCGGACTGGGCGTAGGTCTGGGCGCTGAGGCCCGCCACGGCGGCAGCCATGAATGAGTTCTTAATGAACGTACGACGATTGAGTTGGGACATAGATATGACTGGGGGTGATGGGTGAGCATATTGAGATGCCCGTTGAGTCGAGAATGTTCCTAGCGAACGGGCCGCCCCGGTGGGCCCGTTCGCAGGGCCAGGGGTGGGGGCAGGGGTAGGCGGGGAATAGTTACCTAATATCCTAATTATCAATTATTTAGGATTCAGGAAATGTCACCTAGCCCTGGCCCTGGCCCTGTCTCTGGCCCTCGTTCAGCCTACTTAACCGTCCGAATATACTCCCGGATGGCTTCGAACTGGGCTGGGCCCTTGCCCTCGTAAGGGTCGGTGAGCTGAGTCATGCCCTCAGGGTCGGCGTACTTGGGCATCTTGGTGTCCGGGTCGATGCGCGTCGGGGCGAGCACCCAACGGTGGTAGTAGCCCTTGCGGAGGCGTTCGGCGGATTGGGCGAAGTTGATGGCCGGAGCTTCGAAGACGGCGGTCGCTTCCGTGTCGCCGACGGCGTGACACGTGATGCAGTTGAAGCCCCCGGCGTCCCCAATCAGTTTCTCACCGTTGGCGATTTTCTCGGCGTCGCCGGCCGGCTCGGCGGCTTCCTTCTGCGGCAGGCCGTGCTGGTGGTTGAGTCCGAGCGCGAGTCCGTCGGCGTAGTGAGCGAAAGCAGGCATCTGGCCGATGAGCCAGGGGCGTGGCTTATACTCGATCTGGCCGGCGATGAACTTGCTCATCCAGTCGTGGCGAAGTTTCTCGCCGAGCCAGGTGAGCGGGGGGATGGGCGCGTCGTGCACCGGCTCGCCTTCGACGTGTTCCTTGGGCGGGAGGGCATCGCGAAGCTTCTTCGCTTCGCCGTCGACCTTGGTCCAGGTGCTTAAGGTGGCGTCGCGCGAATGGCAGGCGACGCAGTTGAGATTCTTGATCTGGCGTTCGGCGAACTCGGCCGGGGTGTCTTGTTTGAGCGACGCGAGGTCGGTGGCGAGGAAGGCCTTGAGCGAGGCGCGCTGCGCGGACGTCAGGGCGAAGTCAGGCGCGGTGGCGCGGGCTTTGTCGTCGGCGGAAAGACAGCCCTTGTCGCCGGCCTTTAGCACGGTCGCGAGGGTCGGCTGGGTCGTGGCGGGCATGCCGGCGTGGCAGTTCAGGCAACCGCCGCTGACGATGAGGGCGGCGCCGCGGGCGGCGTCGCCCGCCAGGGCCTTACGCTTGACCTGGCGGCTGTTGACGAGGAGGTACGCCGCGAGTTGGGAGGCTTCTTCCTCTTCGAGGCGGAAATGAGGCATGCGCGTGGCCGGGTAGTGCTTGGCTGGATCCTGCAGGTATTCCATGAGCGCGGCGGGGTGCCACTTGTCGGCGATGTGTCCCATCGGCACGCGGTCCTGTGCGTCCTTGCCTTCGGCGTCGGGGCGCTGGTGGCAGGCGATGCAGCCCAAGTTGGCGAAGAGTTCGCCGCCTTGTGGGGCGAGCTTGAGGTCGACCGCGCCAGCCTTAGGCGTGGCGCCCTGCGTGAGCATGGCGGCGAGGTCAGCGGCCTTCTGTTCGGCGCCAGCACCGGCGAAGATCTTGGGCATCAGCGAATGCGGGCGGATGGAGTGCGGGTCATGGATCCAGTCGGCGAGGAAGGGCGCCTTGAATTTAGTGCCGAGCTCGGAGAGCAGCGGGGCGATCTGGCCGTGTTCCGGCATGCCGGTTCCTTTCGCGGGAACGAGAGCAGCGTCCGCGTGGCAGGCGGCGCAATTCATCTGCGCGAAGAGCAGGCGGCCTTCGCGACGCTGCATGGCGGCATCGAGTTCCTTGTCGGCCGGGTGCGTCAAGAGCGTGGGCGGGATGGGCTCGAGCGGGAAATCTTTCGAAGCCCAGCTGAGGCGGACGAAGGTGTCGCCCTTGTCGGCGCTGGCGATTTCGGCGACGATGCGGTTGGCCCCTTTGTTCAGCTGCCCGGTCTTGATGCCAGGACCATCGAGGAGCGGCTGGCCGTTGAGGCTCAACTTGAACTTACCAGAGGATTCGGCGCTCAGTTTGAACGTGCCGCGCAGAGGCGACTGGAGGTCGCCTTCCCACTTCGCGATGAACGGACCCGCGGCGAGGAAGGGCGAGGGTGCTTGACCGGCGGGGACGTAGAGGGCGAGCAGGCGGTCGGAGCGGACGTCGGTCTTCCCGGCAGAAGTGAACGTCACCTTGAGTCCGGGCAGGTCCTGCGCGGAGAGGGTGGTCGCGATGGTCGCGGCTAGCAGGCAAAGGAGGCGGCGGAGAAGCATGGCGGCGGGACGCCTCTTAATGAGAGACATTCCCGCCATCAGGCAAGCCCCCAACAAAAAGGCCCGGCGTGAACCGGGCCTTTCGCCGTGAGGGATTCGCCTTAGTTACTTGGCGAACGAGCGGTAGTCTTCGCCTTCCTTCTCCGGGACGACGTTGATCGTGTGGGCGATATCGTCTGGTACGCGCGAGCCATCGACGGCCTTCACGTTCATCTTGATACGCATCTGCATGACTGGCACGAGGCCGGACACCTCGAGGAAGACCGACTTGCCGTCGTCGGCCACCTTGACGGACTGGATCGGCACCTGGTCGGAACCCTTTTCTTCGGGCTTGCTCACCTTATAGATGTCGGAGCCGTAGGCGCTCGACCAGAGGTAGTTGTACTGCTCGATGGACCAGTTCTGGAGGTCGGCGGCGGTCTTCTTGTCGAGGGCGCCGGTGAAGCGGATCGTGATGCCCTTCTTCGAAACATGGAGGGCTTCCTGCATCGTCACGGACTTGCCGGTGTAGCGGACGCGCTGGATCGCGCCGTCCTTCACGCCGTTGGTCTGCCAGCCTTTGAGGCCGGCGACGTAGAGCTGTCCGTCCGTGGGGCTGAAGCGCGCGCGCATCAGGCCGGTGGCGAACTTGAGCGGGAACTTCACCACGCCGCCTTGGGGGACGTCACCCACGCGCTCCTGGAGGACCGCGAAGAGCGAGGACTTTCCGTAAGACATGTAGAGCATGCGGCCTTCGAACGGACCCCACTTGCCCTTATTGGCGGGCACCCAAATCTGGCCGCCGTTGGAGTTGTCGACGTCGTAAGGAATCCAACAGAGGTGCGGGTTCACGAGCTTCGTCGGCGCCGGGGTGCGGTGCGAGAGGTCGGGCACTTCGATGAATTCACCCGGCTTGGAGAAGTGGATGTAGTCGACGGGGACCCAGGTGCCCTGGTTATCGCCGTTGGAGATTTCGCCGTTGGGGCCAACGCCCATGCCGTTCGGGGCGCGGATGCCGGTGGCGTAGACCTCGAACTTCTGGCCGTCAGGCGAGACCTTGAAGATACAACCATGGTGGTCGCTGAGAGGCCCCCAGCCGCGACCTCCCGGATTCACGGGTCCGCCCTTGAGGAAGTAGAAGTTACCCTGCGAGTCGGTCTGCAAGTCGAACATGAACTCGTGGAAGTTCGAGGTGACCTGTACGTCGTTGTTGAAGTTCTGGTAGAAGTCGGCTTCGCCGTCCTTGTTGAAGTCGTGTAGCAGCGTGATCTGGTCGCGGCCGAGGACGTAGATCTTTTCGTCGACGATCTTCAGGCCGAGGCCGTGGAAGATGCCGGTGGCGTAGCGGTGCCAGGTAATTTTGCTGAGTTTGTCGTCGGCGAACTTGCCGACCCAGACATCGCCGCTCCAGGTGGAGAAGGCGATGCGACCGTCCTTGAAGAAGTCGATACCGCCGACGCGAATCCAGGAGCCGAACGGGTTTTCGGCGGGGATGGTGACGGTGTCGACGACGTAGGGGGCGGCGAGGAGCTCAGTGAGTTGATCCTTGAGGGACTGTTTCTGGGCAGAGTCCTGTTCGCCTTCGATGCGAGACTTGAGCGAGTCGATTTGCTTGGTCTGATCGGTCTCGCCGAGCACGCCTTCAGTCACGACGTCCTGGGTCCAGTGGGCGGGGCCGCCCTGAGTGAAAGCACGGAGGTCAGTCGCGGCGGCGACCTTGGAGGTCACTTTGCGGAGTACATCGCCGGCATTGATAGCGCCGTGGGCGAACGAGACCTTAAAGGAAGTGCCTGCGGCGACCTTGGTGAGCTTGAGCGACAGGAAGTTCCCCTTGTTGCTCAGGATTGAGCCGCTCGGCAGGCCGTTGACGGTCACAGTGGTGAGCTCGTCGGCGGGCTTCACGATGGCCGGGGCGTTCTTGGCGACCTTGGTTTTGGCCTTGGCTTTCGGGTCGGCCTTCTTGCCGGGCTGTTCGGTCGGGAGGGGAATCTCAACGCGCACGATGGCGTTGGCGCCGTCGGCGAGGTCGACCTTACCGCCGTAGGGGAGGTCGAGGAGGCGAACGGAAGAATCAAGTTCGCCCTTCACGACGGTGAAGGAGCGAGAGAGCACGAAGACGTCGCCAACTTTTTCCATCTCCGCAGATTCAAGCACTTCGGCAGAGCCGACGGTGTAGGCAAAGACGACGCGGTCGCCGTGCAGATAGAGGCCCTGATACTTGGCGTGTTCGCGCGGGAGCGGGCCGAGGGGGATTTTGGACATTACGCCTTCGGGGCCCTTGGGTAGGGTGCGAGTCTCGTTGAAAGTGCCATTGAAGCTCCAGCCGGGGCCGGGGTTCGTTTCGAAGAAGACCTTGGCGCCGACCGCGGGGCCGGGGTTCGGCCCGTGCTTACCGTCAAAGGCGACGCCCTTGGTCTGCATCCAGCCACCAGTCCAAGCGCCGGCGCCACGGAGCGTTTCAGTGTCGAAGGCGTAACCCGCTTCGCGGTTGCCGAGGTTCACCAGCACGGCCTTGTTGGCGGCGCAGCCCTTCTGCTCGAAGGGGCTCTTGCCTTGGGTATTGTCGATCGAGGCCGAGAGGAAGCGGCCGTAGTCCATCGCTTCCCACTTGGCGGCGGGCTTGGCGTCGGGCTTCTTGGTCGCGTCTTGGGCGAGGCCGGTCACGGCCGCCAACGCGAGCGCTAGGGACAGGGAGGTGCGGGTCAGGGATGTCATGTGAGGGGAAATGGGGGTGGCGGGGTAGGGGGCAGAATTGATGAAACCGCCCCCCGCTGTCCACCGTATTGAGGGCCCCTTTGGCCCTAGTTGAACGGTTGAATGGTTGAAACGTTGGCCAGAGGGGGCGATGGGTTGTGATCTGCGATTTTCCATCGGATTCCTTGATTTGGGCCCTTCTATTCAACTGGCCAACTGTTCAACCAGTCAACTTGCCTGCGTCTAGGCCTTCCAGCACCCCGGCA
>CALEEU010000194.1 GCA_937875975.1 uncultured Opitutia bacterium
TTTCATACGAGGCCCTCCTTCGGTTCCGCGAGGTGGGCGGAAAGGGCGGTGGTGATGTCGGCGGCCAAGGTGGCCAAGGCCGGATCGTTGATCCGACGCGGACGCGGCAGGTCGATATTGAAGACCTGACGGATGCGGCCCGGATTGGGCGAAAGGAGCACGACGCGATCGCCGAGGCAGACCGCCTCGCGGATGTTATGCGTGACGAGGACGATCGTCTTCTTGCGCTGCGTGAAGATCTTCTGGACGTCGCCGTAGAGCTGGTCGCGCGTGAGCGCGTCGAGGGCCGAGAACGGCTCATCCATCAGGAGCACGCGCGGATTAGGGGCAAGCGAGCGAGCGAGGGCCACGCGCTGGCGCATGCCACCGGAAAGCTCGTGCGGGTGAGCCTTCTCCTTGTCGGCCAGGCCGACGAGATCCAGGTAGTAGCGAGCAGCTTCGGTGCGCTCGGCGTCGGTGAGGCCAGGCTTGAGGCGTAGGCCGAAGAGCACGTTCTCGAGGGCATCGAGCCACGGGAAGAGGGCATCTTGCTGGAACATCACGAGCCGGTCGCGGCCAGGCTCGACGACATTAGCTCCGTCGAGCTTGATCGAACCTTCGTCGACCTGTTCCAAGCCGGCGATCAGGCTGAGCAAAGTAGACTTACCGCAACCCGACGGACCGACGAGCACGAGGAATTCGCCTTCCTTCACCTGTAGGCTGATATCCTCTACCGCCGTGACCAGACCGGAGCGACCGTTGAAACGCTTGGTCACGTGGCTCAGCGTAAGCTGGGAGCTGGGTTCGCTGGAAAGAGGGACCGACATCGAGTCGAGGGATTAGCGGGAACGGGTCAAAGAAAGCAAGAAGGGTTACTTGCGGACAGGGGTAAGGTCGTCGACCAGGGCCTGCAACAGAGGAGCCACCGGGGCTTCACCAGCGAGCAGACCGCAGGCCCGCGAATCAGACTGGGCCTTGGCGAGTGACTCCGTCAGGCGACGGAGACGGAGGGCAGGATCTTCGGGCTGGTCCCAGCGGATACGGCGCAGCGCGGGCGAGATGAGCTCGGCCTTCGGGGCGGCGGAACGTGATTCGGCACCTAAGGCTTCGCGCGAAAGGCGTTCGAGCAAGACCGGGTCAGCGACTAAAAGGTCCCGCAACAGATAGTGCGAGCGGACGAAAGCCTTCACCGCTTCGCCTTTGGCATCGAGAGCCTTTTGGGAAGAAGCCAGCACGGTGATGATCGAATCGTGATGCTCGACGAGGACCTCGCCGCCGAAATCATCCACCAGGCGCGTCACCCATGGTTCGACCGTCCAGGCGGCATCCACGTCGCCACGCTTAAAGAGCGCAATGAGTTCGGCGTTCTGCGCCGGGAGCACCTGGGCATCGCCCCCGGCGATGGTGATATTGAGACCCCCCGAACGCAGCCAGACGCGGGCATCGACGTCCTGCGTGTTGCCGAGTTGCGGCGTCGCGACGCGACGACCGCGAAAATCAGCCGGAGTGCGCAGGGGCGACCCTTTGCGGATGACCAGGGCGTTGCCACCCGAGGCGACGGGGGCCAGGACACGGATTGAGCGACCCTTCGTGCGCACGTGGGCGTTGATCACCGGAGAGGCGCCGACGTAGGTGACGTCGATGGCGCCGGCGACGAGGGCCTCCATGGCGGAGGGCCCGGCGTTGAAAGAACGCCACTCCAGCTTCACCCCGGCCGGAAGGTTAGCCTGATGAAAATCTTTCCCATCTCTTTCCAGCTGGCGTGCCGCCAGAGCCGGAGCATGTGTCAGGTTAGGGAAGAAACCCACCCGCAAGACGACTGGCTTTTCGGCCGCGACCGAGGAGGACACAGCGAGAAGAGCGAGGATAAGAGATCGCATGGCGGACATGATGAGCGGAGACGGGCAACACTGTTAATTTATGATTACATTAGTTAAGATAAAAGGATTAAAGTCGAGCCTTTTCCTCCCTGCACTTTAAAACACATAAACTTATGCTTTTGAACGGTTTAGATTAAAAAGCACCGATAACAAACCATAGACTAGCCCCAACGACGAGGGCCGTGGCGACCCAGCCCAGCGAGCGAATCCAAGGCGGGGCGACGAACACGCCCATCAACTGCGCATCGCTGGTCATGCGCACGAGCGGCCAGCAGGCGAAGCCGAGCTGCAGGCTGAGGATGACCTGACTCCAGATGAGCAGGTTCTCCACCCTACCCTCCCCGGCCAGCCCGATGACCAGTAAGGCGGGAGCCAGCGCCGCCAGACGAGTCGCGACGCGGACGATCCAGCCTGCCTTCTTGATCTTCAGGAATCCTTCCAAGACGATCTGGCCGGCCATGGTACCGGTGATGGTGGCGTTCTGGCCCGAAGCCAAGAGCGCCACGGCGAAGAGCGTCCCGGCAAACGTCACCCCCAGCACGCCGTCCAGCAACCGATGGGCTTCGCGGATATCCGTCACGGCTTCGGGTCTGCCATGGAAGGCCGCCGCACTGAGCACCAGCAGGCCGGCGTTGACGAAAAACGCCAGGCAGAGCGCGAGGGTGGAATCCCAGGTCGCGAAGCGCATGGCCTCCCGGCGCTC
>CALEEU010000195.1 GCA_937875975.1 uncultured Opitutia bacterium
CCGTGGCGGATGGCGCCCCCAAGGTCTTTGCCGCCAGCCTTATCACGCTGATGCTGCTGGGGTCCCTCGCCACCGTCGGCAAACTCCTGCGTCGCTAAGCGCCTTTCACCGCAGTCCAAAGGACCTTGGAGTGCGGTGACACGTGGGCAAGGTGACACGGTGACAAGAATCAAGAGAGGTCGCCCACCCGTGGGGGCTTTTTTATTTGGATAGCTAATGAGGTAGGGCCGAGCATCCCTGATGGATCGCATCCATTCTGTCCTCGACGCAGTCATCGACGCAGTCATCGATGCAGTCCTCAATTCAGCCCCGCGCCGTCGCGTCGATCAACAGCCAGGCCCAGGTGGCGACGACGCCATCGGGTCGCGCGTTGAGGCGGTCATAGTCGCGGATGAGCGACTTGAGTTCGCTCGGCGAAAGCCGCGGGTCGCCGGTCACGCCGCTACGATGCAGGTTTCGCAGGAAATCTAAGGCGCTTGGGTAAATCTCTTCGGACTCCAGGACGCCGTGCGCATGGACGTCGAAGTTCGCGGCCTTGAGCAAGGCGAGCCACTGGGGCTCATCGCGCCAGCGCACGGGTCCTTCGCCGATGAGGTCGCGCAGTTCGTTGAGGCAAGGATCGCATGGGACGCCGAGCAAGAGTCGGCCGCCAGCCGGCAACGCCGCACGCCAATGACGCAATACCGCCGCGGGATCAGCCGCCCAATGTAGCAGGCCGGTGGAAGCGAGCGCACCGGCCTTCTCGATGGGACCAAAAGCATTATGCACCGACCAGTTGGCAGCCGGCACGGCCTGACGGCCGAGCTCGACCATCGCGGGCGAGGCATCCGTGGCGTCGACGTTCACGCCTTGGGCGAGCAATGCGGACGACAGGAAGCCAGTGCCGGCGCCGAGCTCAGTGACGCGGACGCCGCGGCGGAACGGAGCGAAGGCGGCCAGCGCTTCGGCGAAGCGCTTCTGCGGCGCGGCATGCGCACCGTAGCTCTCAGCTCGTTCGTCGAAACGCATGGGATCAGGGGGCGAGGAACTCGCGCAGGTCGTGCCCGAGTCCCTCTATAATATGACAACCTACGATGGCTTGGCAAACGCCCGGGGCATCCAGGAGCGCATCCTGGTCGCCCACATAGGCTTCCCAGCCAGGGCTAAGCCCCTGACGCCCAAAAGTAATCAGCGAGATGCCCGCGGGTTGGGCGAGGAGGTCCAGACCGGCCTGCAGGTATTCCTTCTCGTAGGGCAAGGCATCACCGACCATCGGGGCCAGACCGGCACGCTTGCGGAAATCAGCCAAGGCCGCCGGGGCGTCGGTATCAATCCATCGGCGAAGATACTTCACTTGGGTCTCGGAATGCTGCCCGCACTTACCGTGCTCGGAGCAGAACGACGTGAACGGGGCGAAGAGCAGCACCTTGGCCGGGAACTTCACGCCGCGGGCGCCGGCCTCGAGGACGAGATGCGCGCCGAGCGACCACGCGATGACAGCGTCACAGCCAGAAAGGTTCTCCGCGGCGCCGACGACGGGCGGGTAGATGAGGTGCTCGGCGTCGGGCGCATGCGCCAGGGCAATGGCCTTCATCTCCTCGAGCGAGACGCCCCAGCCGCCGATCCAGCCGATCTTCATACGGAGACGCCCTTTAAGGCGGTGATAAAGGAGGAGAGCACGGCGGGCGAAAGGCCCCGGCGCAGCGAGATGCGGATCCGTCCGGTGCGCACGGGCACCGTGGGCGGACGGATGGCGGAGACCATGAAGCCAGCGGCGCGTAGCGCGTTGGCGTATTTTAGGGTGACGTCGGAGTCGCCCAAGATGAGCGGGATGATCGGCGAGTCCCCTGACGGCACTGCGAAGCCGGCTTCCAAGAGCCCGTCGCGCCAAGCGTGCGAAAGCGCGTGGAGTTCAGCGCGCTCGCCCGACATCCCTTTCAAGCGCTCGACCGCAGCCAGGGCGGCGGCGGCGCAGGAGGGAGCGAGGTAGGTCGAGTAGACGAACTCACCCGCGAAGTTGATCAGGGAGTCGCGGACTTCCGGGGCGTGCGAGAGCACATAGGCACCCTGCGAGCCGAGGCCTTTGCCGAGCGTGCCGACCACTATGTCCGCGGCGGCGAAAGCGCCCTGGGCCTCCTGCAGGCCGGAACCGGTGGCGCCATACCAGCCCGTGGCATGGGCTTCATCAAGCACCCAGCAGAATCCAAAACGCTTACGCAGAGAGGCCAGACGCTTCAGGTCCGGGCTATCGCCGTCCATCGAGTAGACGCTTTCCGTCACGACGAAGATGACGCCATCCAAGGCCGGCTCTTCGTGGAGCATGAGCTCGAGCGCATCGAGGTCGTTGTGGGCGAAGCGACGGAGGCGGGCGCCCGAGGCCATGATGCCGTCGAGCATGCTCGCGTGCACAAGTCGGTCGGCGAGGATGAGGTCGCCCTTCTTCGGTAAGCCGCCGAGGACGGCGGAGTTGGCCGAGAAACCGGTGTTCATCACTAGCCCGTGCTCATAACCCTGCCAAGCGGCGAGGGTCTGCTCGAGCTGCTGGTGGATCTCGGTGTAGCCGGTGACCAGCGGTGAAGCGGACGAAGACGCGCCCCACTCCTGAAGCGCGGCCACGCCGGCGGCGACGACCGCGGGGTCGCGGGATAGTCCGAGGTAATCGTTATCAGCCAGGTTGACGCGGGTGTCCGCCGAAGCGCGAGCGGTCAGCTTACGGCGTAGCGACGATCCTTCGCGCTGGGCGAGGGACTGACGCAGGCGCTGCAGCAGGGCTTCGTTCACCGCGGCAGGAAATGGAAGCGGGCAGACTTTTCGCCTTTACCCGATTCACCAAGCAGCGGAATCCAAGACTCGGCCAGGCCGGCACGGTTCGCAGCGGCGACTTCCTTCGAAGGCTTCTTGATGGCGTTGAGCCAGACACCGATGGGACCGTCGTAACGGCGACGCAGGTAAGAGATTGCGAGACGGGCTTGGTTGATCGCACCGAGGCGATCCTCGACGACCACGATGGCGACGGTCGGCTTAATCGCCGCAGCGAAGTCCGCCCAGTCCTTACCCTTAGGGTCAATCGGTACGGCGACGCCCCCGGCGCCTTCGACGACGCGACAAGGCGCATGCGGGACGGCACGGTAGAGTTTCAGCAGGAGAGCGAGGTCGAGTGGCTTGCGAGCCTTCTTCGCCGCGGCGAGCGGGGCGATCGGCGCCGGGAGCGTCAGCAGCGTGTGCGCTTCAGCCCACTTGCCTGCGGCCTTCTTGGCGTCGGCCGGACGACCCGCGCCCGCGCCCGACTCCACCGGCTTGATGACCTGCGTGAAGCCATCGCGGGAAAGGCGACGTGCGAGCAGGCCGGCGACGTGGGTCTTGCCCACGCCGGTGTCGCTGCCGGTGACGAAGATGACGGCCATGTTATTTGCAGCCGCAACCGCCGTTGCCGCAGGATTCTTCAGCCGCGTTGGCCGCAGCGAATTCCGCGACGTTCGGCCATTCGGCTGGCTTGGCGTCCGCCGGGGCGAGGTCGCCGCGATGGATGCGACGGGCTTCGTCCGGATGCATCGGGTGCAGGCCGAGACGCTTCATCAGGTTCATGTCTTCTTCGATGTCGGGGTTACCCGTCGTGAGGAGCTTTTCGCCGAGGAAGATCGAGTTGGCGCCGGCGAGGTAGCAGAGGGCCTGCGTCTCGTCGTTCATGTTGGCGCGGCCGGCGGAGAGGCGGACCATCGCCTTCGGCATCAGGATACGGGCGACGGCGATCGTGCGGACGAACTCGATCGTATCGACGAACTTACGGCCTGCGAGCGGCGTGCCTTCGACCGCCACCAAAGCGTTGATCGGCACTGAGTCGGGCTGAGGGTTGAGCTGGGCGAGCTCGACGAGCATCTTCATGCGATCGTCGACCGTCTCACCCATGCCGAGGATACCACCGGAGCAGACTTCAAGGCCGGCCTTGCGGACGTTCGAGAGCGTCTGGAGACGGTCGTCGTAGGTGCGGGTCGTGATGATCTTCGAGTAGTGCTCGCGGGAGGTGTCGAGGTTGTGGTTGTAGACGTCGCAACCGGCCTGCTTGAGGCGCCCAGCTTGGGCTTCGCTGACCATCCCGAGGGTGCAGCAGACTTCGAGTCCGAGTTCCTTCACGCCCGAGACTGTATTCAGGACGCTGTCGAACTGCTTACCATCATTCACGCGGCGCCAGGCGGCGCCCATGCAGAAACGGGTCGCGCCGCCGGCCTTGGCCTTGCGCGCGTCGGCGAGGATCGCCTGCGTCTCCATCAGGGCTTCGGTCTCGAGGCCGGTCTGGTTGTGCACCGACTGCGGGCAATAGGCGCAGTCTTCGGGGCAAGCGCCCGTCTTGATCGACTTCAGCGTGCAGAGCTGCACGCCGGCCGGATCCTGGTGGGCCTGGTGGACTTGCTGAGCCTTGAAGATCAGCGTGTTGAGCGGCAGGTCGTAGAGCGCTCGGGCTTCGGTGAGGTTGGGCATATATAGAAGGTGGTAGCGGTTAGCGGTTGGCGGTTGGCGGTTAGGAAAGATGCGTCAACGCGGTGGCGGGGGCGAAGGTTAGCGGTTGGCGGTTGGGAGAGATGAAAGGGTGTCGTCCATGGCGAGGCGGA
>CALEEU010000196.1 GCA_937875975.1 uncultured Opitutia bacterium
GCCTGAAGCCGGTCTGGGAA
The DNA here is from genome assembly GCA_937875975.1 of uncultured Opitutia bacterium. Classification (GTDB taxonomy): domain Bacteria; phylum Verrucomicrobiota; class Verrucomicrobiia; order Opitutales; family UBA953; genus UBA953. The sequence goes on from CALEEU010000196.1 coordinate 21, forward strand.
GATAACTTCGACGGCAAGGTGCTCGACCCGAAGAAATGGAACATCGGCGGCCAGGCCCGCATCGTGGACGGCAAGCTCCAAATCGAAGTCACGCCCAAAGAGAAGGCCGGTTTCTGGAACGGCAGCCATGTGCATAGCTTGGGCAAGTTCTCCCATGGCCAAGGTTATTTCGAGGCCTCCATCCGGGCCGTGCAGACCAAGAACCGCGGCTGGACCGTCTTCGGTATCCGTAATCAGGACATGTCCAAGTCCCCCTCGGCGTCTTTCTCCTTCACTTTCTCAGGCGCCGATCGAATTGAGCCGAACCTGCATCTCGTCGAGGAGACCGGCGCGCAGCGCCTGGTGCCTAAAGAGCGCGTGATTGCGATGGACGGCGGGAAGTCCTATAAGAAATTCCTGACCTATGGACTACGGTGGAACGCGACCAGCTACATCTGGTATGTCGAAGGCCGTCAGGTGCATAAGCTTTCGCGCCCCATCCCCAAGGAGCCGATGTACATCGAATTCTACCAGCACCTGCCCGAAGGCGGTCTGCTTAAGGATTTCATGAATCCCAAGCTTGGTCCCGAGCCGATGCAGGTCGACTGGGTCAAGGTCTTCAAGCTTCCCTGAGTTTCACTCCCTTCCGCCACCCACCCCCATGAAGCAACTCCTCAGCCTCCTCGCCCTCACGGCCACCCTGAGCGCCGTCAACCCGGCTTCGAACATGAAGCTGGCGTTCTCCGATGAGTTCGACGGCCCCGCCCTCGATGCGGCGAAGTGGTCCACCTATGGTGAGCCCACGGCGATGTCCTTCGTCACGGTCGGCAAGTCGAAGGCCCTCCGCATCACGCTCATCAAGCGCGACGACATGATTCAGACCAACGGCATCCGCAGCAAGCACGAGCAGGTCCGCGGTTACTTCGAGGCCTCGATTCGCATGAACTTGAACAAGGGCCACACCGGCAATATGTCCATCCGCTGCAAAGATGACAAGGTGGTGCCTTACATCATCGCCCTGTGGGAAGGCACCGGCGGCGACAGGCTTGATGCTTGGGCGCGTTATGTGGACGACAAGGGGCAGCATGACCTTCGTTCCGACGCTTCGGGTACCAAGATCCTCAAGGGCGGCGAGCCTTCCAAGAAGTTCAACACCTACGGCATCCTCTGGACCGAGAAAGGCTTTGCCTGGTTCGTCAACGGCAAGCAGATCCACAAGGCCGACCGTACGCCCGTCGCTTCACCGATGTTTGTGCAGTTCACCCACCGCATCGGTGAGTGGGAACGTCCTAATCTCGTGCTCAAGCAGCTGCCTGACGACATCGACATCGACTGGGTGAAGGTCTGGAAGTAACTCCCGTGCGATTCTCCGCTCTTCTCTTGCTGGTCGGCACGGTGGCTTTCGCCGCGGATCCATCGATCGGCAAGAAGCTCGTCTTCTCCGACGATTTCAATGGCGACAAGATCGATGAAGCCAAGTGGAACGTCATCGGAGCCCGCGAAGTATTCACCTTCGTCAAGTTCGGCAAAGGGAGCGCCCTGCGCATCGGGTTGAAGGTCAAGGACGACATGATCCAGAACAACGTGCTCACCACGCGCGGGAAGTTCAGCCAGCAGTTCGGCTATTTCGAGGCTTCCATGCGGATGAACGCCGGCGACGGCCATGCCGGGACGTTCCGCATCATCACCGACGACGAGAAGACCCCGCCGAGCATCACCGCTTCCTTCCATGGCACCGGCAAGGAACGTGTCAGCCCCTGGGCTCGCGGCGTCATGGAGTCCGGGTTCCAGGATTTCCGCCCCGACAAGCCGGTCGGCAAGTTCACGGATCTCTCCAGGAAATTCCACACCTATGGCATCCTTTGGACGGAGAAGGGTTTCACCTGGTACATGGACGGCAAGGCCGTCCATAAGCTCGAGCGGAAGGAATTCGTGCGGCCCATGTCGCTGGCCTTTACTCATCGCATCGAAGAGCAGGACCGTCCGAGGCTGGTCGTCAAAAGCCTCCCGGACGACGTCGATGTCGACTGGGTGAAGGTCTGGAAGTAAGCCCGCCTCCAAAAGAGGTTTGCATCAGTACCCCGCTAGGCATCCTGCGGGGTACTTTCATGTCCGCTCCTTACGACAAGAACAATCCGTTCCCGGCCCGCCTCGTCGACCGCCGTCGCCTGAGCTCCCCGGCCAGCCAGAAGGATACCCAGCATTTCTCGGTCTCCCTCGCCGGCAGCGGCCTGACCTACAAGTGCGGCGACAGCCTCGGCGTCTTCCCGACCAACAACCCTAAATCTGTGGACGCCTTGCTCCAGGCCGCTGGCTTCTCGGGCGACGAGCAGGTGACCATCCCGAAGGACCTGGCCCCGATCGCGCTCCACCAAGCCCTGTCCACCCGGCTGGCCCTCAACGGACCTACCTATAAGTTTGCCCAGCTCCTGCATGACCGCGCGACGGACGCCGCCGATAAGGCCCGCCTTGCCGCCGCCATCGGTGAAGCCGACCCGGAGAAGAAGAAGGCCTGGATGGAGCAGCGTGAATTCCTCGATCTCTT
>CALEEU010000197.1 GCA_937875975.1 uncultured Opitutia bacterium
AGATCAGCATCAGCGCCGGTTCTTCAAGGAGCTGCTTGAGCGCCTGGAGGAACTGAGCGGCGTTGGCGCCGTCGACCACGCGGTGGTCGCCCGAGAGGCCGATCACCATGCGGTGACCGATGACCATGCGGTCCTGAGCGTCGACGACAGGCTTCTTGATGGTCGCGCCGACGGAGAGAATCGCGGCGTTGGGCACGTTGATGATGCCGTAGAAACCGGTGACGCCAAACATGCCGAGGTTGGTGACCGTGAAGGTCGAGCCCGACATCTCGCCCGGCGTGAGCTTCTTTGAGCGGGCCTTGCCGATGAGCGCTTTCGCTTCGATGGCGATATCCTTGAGCGTCTTCGCGTGCGCGTCGCGGATGACCGGGGTGACCAGGCCGTCTTCGAGGGCGACGCCGAAGGAGAGGTGGACCGCGCCGTGGGTGCGGATGCTCGTGCCAGCCCAGGAAGCGTTGACTGCGGGGACGCGGCGGAGGGCCTCGGCGGAGGCCTTCAGGATGAAGTCGTTGACCGAGAGCTTGATCGCGTCGGCGCCGGTTTCGGCGAGGCGCTTGTTCAGCGATTCGCGCATCGCCATGAGCGGAGCGGCATCGACTTCGACTTCGAGGTAGAAGTGGGGGACCGTGATCTTGGACTCCAGGAGTCGGCGAGCGATCGTCTGACGCATGCCGCCTACCGGGACGTCCGCGTCAGGCTGGATGCCCTTGCCGTCGGCGGGCGGAGCGACCGCGACGTTGAGCGGGCCAGAAGGAGCGGCGGCGGCCGGAGCCGAAGCAGCGGCGGCGACATCGCGACCCACGACGCGGCCACCAGGGCCGGAGCCGGCGAGGGCGGCGACGTTGAGCGCGGCTTTCTCGGCCATGCGCTTGGCGTAAGGCGAGGCCTTGGTGCGGGAAGCGTCGGACTGCGGCGACACGGAGCCGGAAGAAGCCGGCGCAGTGGGCACGCAGCTCACTTCGGCCTTCTCGGGAATGGCCGGGACGGCGGTCTTCGGAGCCTTCGGCGCCGGAGCAGCGGCGGGCTCAGGGGCGGCTTCGCCTTTCTTGCCGATGGCGCAGATCGGAGCGCCGACGGGTAGCTGTTGGCCGGCTGGGGCGTAGATCTTGAGGACCGTGCCCGGCACGGTGCAGGAAAGCTCCATCGTCGCCTTGTCGGTTTCGACTTCAGCGAGGATGTCGCCGAAGGCCACCACTTGGCCTTCCTTGATGTTCCATTTCACCAAAGTCCCCACCGACATCGTGTCGGAGAGCTTCGGCATATCGATAATTTCAGCCATCGGATTTGAAAAGTAAGAGGGGTGGGGTTAGGCGAGCACCTTGAGCGCTTCGGCGACGACGCGTTCGACGTTAGGCATCTGCAGGTCTTCCATGCGCTTGCAGTAGATCTGCGGAGCGTCGATGGACGACACGCGGTGAATCGGAGCGTCGAGTTCGTCGAATGCCTTCGACTGGATGAGGTAGGCGACCTGCGCGTCGACGCCACAGAAGGGCTTGTTCTCTTCGACCAGCAGGGCGCGGTGCGTCTTGCGGACGGAGGCGAGGATGGTTTCTTCGTCGAGCGGACGGATCGAGCGGAGGTCGACGACCTCGACGCTGACACCGTGTTCCTTCTCGAGGATCTCGGCGGCCTTGAGGCTCGTGATCACGGCACGGCCGTGCGCGACGATGGTGAGGTCAGTGCCCACGCGCTTCACGTCGGCGACGCCGAGCGGGACAATGTAGTCTTCGTCAGGGACTTCGCCCTTATCGTTATAAAGAATCGTATTCTCCATCACGTAGACCGGATCGTTATCGCGGATGGCGGCCTTCATCAGGCCCTTGGCGTCGTACGGGGTGGCCGGGCAGACGACCTTGATACCCGGGTGAGAGGCGAGGATGGCCTCGGGGGTGTGGGAGTGGGTGGCGCCGACGTTGGTGCCGCCGTTGGCTGGACCGCGGATGACGATGGGGCAATTGATGAGGCCGCCGGACATGTAGCGGATATTACCGGCGTTATTCACGATTTGGTCGAACGCGACGTACGAGAAGGACCAGAACATCAGCTCCATCACGGGACGGATGCCGAGCATCGAGGCACCGATGCCGAGGCCGATGAAGCCTGCTTCGGAGATCGGGGTGTCGACGATGCGCTTCGGGCCGAACTCCTTGAGGAGGCCCTCGGTCACCTTATAGGCGCCGTTGAACTGGGCGACTTCTTCGCCCATGATGACGACCTTGTCGTCGCGCTTGAGTTCTTCGCGCATCGCGGCGCGGAGCGCTTCGCGGTAGGAAATGACAGCCATGACAGTGTGTGCGAAGAAGGATTATTCGAAGATGATGGTACCGCGGCTCGTGGTCTTCGGCCCGCGGTTGTCCTCTTCCCAGTAGATGTGCTTGGTGATATCGGCGACGGTAGGATCCGGCGATTCATCGGCGAAGATGGCGGCCTTATCGGCCTCGGCCATCGCAGCTTCATTAATCTTTTGGGAGAGTTCGGGGGTCAGCACCTTTTCGCCAAGGAGTTCCTGTTCGAAGGCGAGGACGGGGTCTTTCTTTTCGCGGTACTCCTTGATCTCTTCCTTGTCGCGGTAGGTCTTATCCGGATCGGCCATCGAGTGGCCGAAGTAGCGGTAGGTAAAGATCTCGAGGACGGTCGGCTTGGATTCCTCGTGGGCGCGCTTGAGGGCGATGGCCGTCTTGGCGCGCACTTCGTAGACGTCGTGGCCGTTGATGACGTCCCAGGCCATGTTGTAGCCTTCGGCGCGCTTCGCGAGGCAGCCCGGGTGGGCGGTCGAACGCTCCTGGGAGGTGCCCATTGAATAGCCGTTGTTTTCGACGACGAAGATGACCGGGAGATCCCAGAGGGAGGCCAGGTTGTAGGCTTCATGGACCGCGCCCTGATTGACGGCGCCGTCACCCATGTAGACGAGGCAGCTGCCCTTCAGGCCCATGTATTTGACGGCGTAGGCGAGGCCGGTGCCGAGGGGGGCTTGGCCGCCGACGATACCGTGGCCGCCCCAGTAGTTCTTATCGGGGGCGAAGTAGTGCATCGAGCCGCCCTTACCTTGGGAGCAGCCGGTGACGCGTCCGGTCAGTTCGGCCATGCACTCGTTCATACCCATGCCGACCATCAGGCCGTGGCCATGGTCGCGGTAACCCGTAATGATGTGGTCGTGCTTACCAAGGAGGGAGATCGTGCCGGCGGCGACGGCCTCCTGACCCACGTAAAGGTGGAGGAATCCGCCGATCTTACCCTGCTGGTAGATGCGGATGCAGCGTTGCTCGAAATGGCGGATACGAGCCATTTTGGTGTAAAGGGCGATTTTGTCGGCCTTTGACAGGGATGCGTTGACCGGATTTTTTGCGTATTCCGAAGGGCCGGCAGGGCGCTTCAGGGATTCCGGGTGAGTAAGGACAGCGGGCTTGGCCACGGTAGTTCGTTTGGATTGATTGGAGGGGTCTGGCGGGGAAGGTCAAGCGTCCCCTCCCTTAGGCTCAATTTGCCTTGACCCGCCTTGCCGCCACCCTCCCTTTTCCTCTATCCTGCGTTCATCTCAGGACAGACCCCTTATATGGAAGAAACCCACGAGGCTTTAGCCCGAGAATTCACTGTGCAAAACCGGATGGGCATCCACACCCGCCCGGCCGCCCAGATCGTCCGACTGGCTAACCGCTATCCGGATGTCGAAATCACCGTTTCCAAGGACGAAGAGTCCGTGAACGGCAAAAGCATCATGGGACTCATGATGCTGGCCGCCGGCCAGGGCTCGAAGCTCCGCTTCTCCGTCCGCGGCAAGGACGGCGCCGCTCTCCTCGGAGAGATGGATGCGCTGTTCGCCCGTAAGTTCGACGAGTCCTGACCCTCCTCCCATGTACGCTTTCCTCGCCTCCCTGATCTTCGTCGCCGCTGGCGAGGTGGCCCCGCCGCCTCCTTCTATTCCGGACGCTGAGGTGGTGCGTTACCTCCGCTCCAACGAACTCGTCGAATGGAGCAGCGCGATGCGCGCCAACTCGGCTGGCGAGACCCGCGTCAAGATGGGCCAAAGCATCCTGAAGACCAGTGGCAGCTCCACGCCGGACAACGCCCCTAAGATCGGCGGCCTCTCTGAGACGGCGGAGCAACTTAAGGCACGAACCCAGAAGATGATCGACGAAGGCAATGCGCAGATTCAGCAGGCCCTGCCTTCGCTGACCCGCCTGCGCACGGTTGCGGCCGCCCGCGCTGCGGAGCGGACCAAGCCAGTCAGCTTCACCGCTGATGTCGCTCCTGCCTCCTGGAATGTGGCGCTCACTCAGTCCGTCGTCCGCCTGCAGAAGCAGGCCCGCGATCTCGGTTACACCCAAGTCCACTTCATCGGCTCAATCAGCCTGCTCGGTGATGGTAAACTCAATCGTCCCGAAGAACTTTCCACCGACATCCGCTCGGCGTGGTCCAAGGCCGACGATAAGTCGCTCGCGCCCGTTCCGGCTGAAGGCTACGCCTATATTCGCGGTGTCGAGAAGGCCGCGCCGTCTCTCTCTAAGGGCCTTAAGCCAGCCGCCGCCCCGAAGCAGGTCGCCGTGGTCTGGGCTGAATATTACGCCGTCACCTCCGTGGGCGCGCGCGGCCTGCTCTTCCTCCGTCTGGCGGACGCTCACTCCATGCGCCTGATCGCTTCGGAGGTCGCCTACACCGAACTGGGTTCCGCCGCGGTCCCGGCTGGCATTTGCCAGGTAGCCTTACGTGATGACCGCAGCTTTCTCCCTCGCCTCAGCGAGGGCGGAGATTGGGTCCTTGGCTTCGATCGTGCGAGCAATCCGCTCGGCTCCGCTTTGCTTGCTCATCTTTCCGTCACCCAGAGTAAGGTCGGCGTCGCCGCGGCACCGTACGTGGTGATCGTCGCTGGCGGCGGCCCCTCTAGCTCCGAAGGCGTCCGCGCAAAGTGGCTCGCCGTCACGGATACGGCTCCGGCCGGATCGATCGCCTTTAAGGTGTCGAGCATCCCGACTGTTGGCGACAGCGTCGACGTGGGCCAGCTGAGCCTGTTGATTGCGCTGCCCGCTGAGGCTAAGTAATCAGTCTTGCGCCTTACGCGCGGCCTTCATCTCGATCATCGTCGCGCGCTTGAGCTTCTTGACCTTAGCCGCGCTCAGCAACTGATGCGGCCGGGCCATGCGGTCGATGAATAGGACTCCCTGACAGTGGTCGTGCTCGTGCTGCACGCAGCGGGCGAGCAGGCCGGTACATTCGAGGATATGCGGGGCACCTTCGGCATCGCGATAGCGTACGATGGCGTGCTCCACACGCTCGACGTCGCCGGTGATGCCAGGGAAGGAAAGGCAGCCTTCGGTGTAGATGTCCGCTTCGCCTGGCGGCACGGTCACCGTCGCGTTGGCGAGCAGCATCGGCATGATCTCTTCGGTCGGGCGAGCCTTGCCGTCGAGCACGGGTAGAAAGTCCTCGTCATGCACGTTCATGACGAACAGCTGCAAGGAAAGTCCGACCTGCGGGGCCGCCAGCCCGATACCCTTGGCGCTCTTCATTGCGCTCAGCATCGCATCGCCCAGCGAACGCAGGGCGGGGCCGAACTCCTTGACGGGTTCGCCTTTGGCCCGGAGGACCGGGTCGCCGTAGGGGCGGATGGTGAATTCGGCCATGGCTTCTGGTTACCCTTTCGCGGCGTTCGTGAAAGCGAAATCGCTCAGTCTTTCGGGCGGAAGTCGCCTTTTTCGCAGCGCCGCACGAAGGCTTCGGTGCGTTTACGGATACGATCCCATTTCTCGCGGAGTTCCTGCGTCTCATCCGCGCTGATGCGATGGTCATCAATCGCGTCGGCGACGTCGACGATGAGCAGGCCGAATTCGCGGACGAGGGCATTGGCCGCTTTGTCGAGGTTGCCGTTCGGGGCTTCGCCCTCGACTGGGGTGAACTGGCCGCCGGCGCGCCGGGCGAGCCAGTCGACGATGCGGGTGTCGCCGGTCAGGTCGATGAGCAGGGCGGTACGATGGAGCGGGTTGGGCTGGCCGCTGCCTTTTTCAGCTGGCTCGCGCCATTTATAAAGCATCGAGGGAGAGACGCCGAGCGACTTGGCGATCTCGCTATGCTTGCTGAGCTGGCCGTCTTTGCCGTCGCCCCCTTGGCCGGCTTTGAGCAGGGCGTCTTGCAGGACATGATGGGCTTCCTTGACCGGGCTACGGCGAGGGGCGGGCGGTTTCTTGGCCATGGGTCGAGAATAGGGTGGGCCGAGGTCGCCCCGCAAGCATGTGGCGAAGATTACAGGTTTTTCACCTTATTGTAAGAAGGGCGGGGCGGAAAAGATTGGAAAGGGGTGGGGGTGCCTCCATCATCAGCCTCATGATGTTTTTCGCCGCCTCCCCGGAAGAGGTTTCCTTGATTCTGCCCATCGGCCTGCTTGTCGCTGGCCTCGTCCTCATCGGCGTGGAGTTCTTTCTTCCGACGGTCGTGCTCGGCTTCGTCGGCACCGTCGTCTCTTTCGCGGGTATCTATCTTTCGGCAGATGCGGGCGCGCTCACCTGCGGGCTTTTCTGTGGTGTCTTCCTGGTCGTCCTGACGCTTGAGTTTTTCGCTTTTCGCCGCCTCCTGCCGCAGACCGCCATCGGTCGATCGATGATCAACGCCAGCAGCAACGAAGGCTCGGCCGTTCCTGCCGCCGCCGGTTATGCCGTCTACGTCGGTAAGACGGGTAAGGCTGCCACCGTCCTTGCGCCTTCGGGTACGATTGAGCTCGAAGGCACCTTGCTCGAAGCCTTTTCGCTCGATGGGTTCGTCGAACGTGGCGCCGCCGTCGTCGTTACCGAGGCCGGCTCAGGCCGCGTGACCGTCCGCCGCTCCCGCTGAACTCTTTTTCCTCTCATGAATACCATGCCTAACATCATCATCTGGATTGGAGCCGCCGCCCTGCTGCTGTTCGTCCTCTTCCTGCTCTCCTTCCTCGCCGTCTGGGTGCGCGCCCGTCTCGCCGGCGCCGAAGTCGGCTTGTTCGACCTCGTCGGCATGCGCCTGCGTAGCGTTCCCTACGCTGTGATTGTCGATGCCAAGATCGCCGCCACCAAGGCCGGCCTCACGGTCGACGTCGAGAAGATCGACGCCCACTACCTCGCTGGCGGTAATATCGTGCAGACGGTGCAGGCGCTCATCGCCGCCCAGAAGGCCGGCCTGCATCTCGACTGGAATCGCGCCTGCGCAATCGACATCGCCACCCGCGGCACGAACAAATCCGTGCTCGAGGCCGTCCTTACCTCCGTCAGCCCGAAGGTCATCGACGTGCCTAATCCGGCCAGCGGCCGCACCACCATCGACGCCGTCGCCAAGGATGGCATCCAGGTGAAGGTGAAGGCCCGTGTGACCGTCCGCACCAACCTCAACCGTTTCGTCGGCGGCGCCCAGGAAGAGACCATCATCGCGCGTGTTGGCGAAGGCATCGTCACGACCATTGGCTCCTCCGAGAGTTACAAGACCGTCCTCGAGAATCCGGATCGCATTTCTAAGACCGTCCTCGAGCGCGGCCTCGACGCCAACACCGCTTACGAAATCATGTCCATCGACATCGCCGACGTGGATGTCGGCGACAATATCGGTGCGATGCTCCAGGAAGCCCAGGCCAACGCCAACAAGAACATGGCGCAGGCTCAGGCCGAAATCCGCCGCGCGGCGGCCGTCGCGCTCGAACAGGAAATGCGTGCCCGCGTCGAAGAGATGCGTGCCCGCGTCGTCGAAGCTGAGGCCCAGATTCCGCAGGCCCTTGCCGATGCGCTGCGCTCCGGGCGCATGGGCTACATGGACTTCCAGCGTCTGGAGAACCTTCGTTCCGACACCGAGATGCGCAAGGGTATCGCCGGTGACGGCCCCGCGCCTGGCGCCAAGGCCTGAGCATGGACTCCGAAATCGTCATCAAGGCCGTCCTCGGTCTGGCCGTCTTCCTGTTCTTCAATTACGGCTCCGGCTTCCTCAAGAAGCTCATGGAGGAGGCCTCCGTCGAGCCGACGCCCCTGCCCCCGCCCGTGCCGCGGCGCGTTCGGCGTATTCGCAATGCGCCGCCGACCCTCGCGCCCGAGCCGGAACCTTCGGCCCCCGTCGCGGCTGTTCATCTTGACGATACTTCGCTCGTGGTCACGCGGCCGGCGCGCGCGCACGCGCGCTTGCAGTTTCGCGGCACGGCCGCCCTCCGCCAGGCGCTCGTCGCCCGCGAAGTGCTCGGCCTACCGCTGTCGCTACGTCCGCCGCGCTTCTGATCAGCGTCGCGGCGCGAAGATCCGGGCCGCCAGGTAGGGTAGCGCGCAACAGAGCACGATGCCGGCGCCCGATGGCACCGCCGTCGCATGGTAGGAAAGATAGAGTCCGCTGACACCGCCGAGCAGCGCGCAGCCGGCGCCCCACGCCATCACCTGCGGCACGGTGCGGCCGAGCAGTACGCCCGTCGCGGCAGGGATGACGAACAGGGCGGTCGTGAGCAGCGCGCCGACGAGGCGGACGCAGGCGACGGCACCGAGTGCCACGAGCACGAGTAGGACGACGCGCATGAGTGCCGGCCGCGCGCCGAGCAACGACGCGTATTCTTCGTCGAAGGAGGCGAGTTCAAGTTCCTTGTGCAAGGCCCGTAGCCCGAAGAGCACGATCGCCCCGGTCGTGCCGATGACGATCAAGTCGGCCTTGCCCACGGAGACCACGCTGCCGAAGAGCAGCCCGGCGAAATCGCGCCAGGAGTTGGCCTGTTGCATCAACGCGATGCCCGCGGCGAACATCACCGACAACATCACCCCGACCGCGCTGTCTTCGCTCGTACCTTTGCGCGAGGCCAGCCAGGCCGCGCCGGCCGCGGTCAGTAGGGCGGCGACGAGCGCGCCAAGATAAGGGGAGAGGCCGAGGAGCAGCGCGCCGACGACGCCAGGCAGGATTGAGTGCGTGAGCGCGGTGCTGACAAAGGCCATGCGCCGGAGCACGACGTAGGCACCGAGGCAGGCACAGGTCGTACCGCTCAGCACGACGGCGAGGAGGGCGCGCGCGAAGAAAGGCTCCGCCAGTGGCTGCAACAAAAGGTCAAGCATGGCGGTGATCATGCCCGGAGCAGGCGTGGCGGGTGGAGACGGTGCCGTCGCGCATCTCGAGGATACGGTCGAAGCGGCCGAGGTCAGCGGGGTCGTGGGTGGCCATCACGACGGTGAAGGCCGACCCTTCTTCGAAGAGGAAACGGTCGATGATCTCGCGGCTCGGTTGATCGAGGGCCGCGTAGGGCTCGTCGAGGAGGAGGATCTCGGCGCCTTGGACGACGGCGCGAGCGATGAGTGCGCGTTGTGATTGCCCGCCGGAGAGCGTGTGGACCGGACGATCGGCGAGTTCGGTCAGGCCGAGGCGCGCTAGCGCTCGGTCGATGGCTTCATCGCCATGTCGGCATTCCTCGAACCATCCGTGATGGGCGTAGGTGCCCATCTGCACCAAGCGACGAAGCGGGAGCGGGAAGAGTTCGGTGAGGTGCGGCCGCTGGGCGAGGTAGGCGATGCGACTGCGGCCGAGGCGTGGAGATTCTCCGGCGACCAACACTTCGCCTGAGCGAATCGGGGTGAGACCGGCGAGCACGCGGAGGAGGGTGGATTTGCCGGAGCCATTGGGGCCGATGAGCGCGGTCCGGCAGCCGCAGGGAATCTCGAAAGTCGCGTCATGGAAGGCGACCGGTCCGTCGAGGCGGGCGGCGGCGGTGAGTTGTTTGGCTGTTACGGCGATGCCCGGGCATCCGTGCTTTTCCTTCTGGGCATAGGGGAGGGAGGGCAGGACGGAGAAGACCACGTCGCCGAGATGGCGGGAGAGTGCGGCGATGACTCGGCTCACTTGTCGAGGAGGGCTTGGTGCAGCCGCTTGCCGTTGGTGAGCATCATCGAGGTCCAGGTGTCTCCGGGTTGCCCCAGGGGCTCGAGGTATTCGAAGGAGAGGGAGAGTGGGGGAGGGAGGCCGGCGTCCTCGGTCAGCCTCTGGGCGAAGGCAGTATTCTGGCCTTCGTCTGTGACGATGATGCGAATTTTCTGTTTTCGGATCAGGGCGAGCAGTTCGGAGAAATGACGGGCGGAGAGGTCGGCTGACTCCCCCGAGCCATTAGCGATAATCGTGCCGGCAACGGTTAAGCCGAAGTGTTTAGCGAAGTGGCCGAGGTTTGCGTGGTGGGAAATGAAGGCCCTTTTCCCCGGGGGGATTTCACGGAAGAGCTGGCTCAGCTCTTTGTCTACGGAGCTAATCTCTTTAAGATACTGTTCATAAGCGATTTGCATATCCAATCCCCCGCCGATTTTTTCCAGCCTTTCGGAGAGGATTTTCACCATTTTTTTGACTTCGATGGGGTCAGTCCAGGCGTGCGGGATATCGGCGCAATCGTGGCCGGCGTGGGCGGCGGCTTCGCTGTGGAGCCAAAGGATTGAATCGCTGCGCTGATTAGCCTTACCCCATGCGGCGAGCCAGGGTTCGAAATCCGGGCTCATCGCGACGATGAGGGTCGCACGGCGCAGATCTTTTGCGTGGCTGGGACTGAGCTGAAAGCCGTGCGCTTCGCTGCGGGTGGGAATGATAGTTTTAGACTCAAACCCTTTACCACCAATTACTTGAACCCAGTCATGAATCACCGTGAAACTGGAAAAGACAACAGGTTTTTCTTGCGCGATGGCCCGGCCGCCGAACCAAGGGGTCGCGGAGAAGATCAAGGCTACGAGGAGACGGATAAACACGAAAGCCTAGCCTCGTCGCCATCGGCTCCAGATGCAAGAAGTTTGCATTTAACAAATGTTCCAGAACAGCTGTTTTTTGCGTTTGCCTATGACCTTCTCTCCCAACAGATTTCCCCTCCCCATGCCCCAAGCACGTGCTGTTTTTGCCAGCCTATTGGCTTTTTGCCTGTCCGTACCCCTTGTTTACGCTCAAGCGTCCAGGGACGCCTCTGCGGGTAAAAACCCGGTCTCCGTGCGTTCCATCCATTTCGACCCCGTTAAGATCGGCGGCCAGAAGAATGACTGGATTCGCATGCAGGTCGAACTTCAGGCCAATTTCAATCCCCAGACCAAGGTCGCCGCGGAAGAAAAAGCCGGCAAGCGGCCCGCCAACGAGCGGTGGGTCGACAAGGTCAAAGTGACCGTCACCGAAATCTTCAAGCCCCTCGGAGCCAAGGAAGCGTCCGACTTTTCCTACTACCGCGCCTCGGCGACCGTGCTGACCCTGGAAGTCGGCTCCCCTCGCTCCGTCTACTTCTATCTCCCCGGCGACATCGTGAAGCGCGATCGCCTCAAGATGCAGCCCGACTACTTCTATGTGCAAATCGAGGTCGGCGGCACCGAAGTACCCCTCTTCAATGAAGCCGGTCGTCTGAACCCGGACATGCAAGCCGCAGTTCATAAGCAGATTTCAACGAAGGTTCTTTTTGACGGCGCCCGTGAGCAGGCCGATCGCGGCGTCAACGCCAACAATGGCATGCTTCGTCCGCAGTTCTTGGTCCCATACGCCATTTTCGATGCTTTGCCGCAGGGTTCGCCTTCCCCCGAATTCATCCGGGAAGACGCCGCCCGCTAATCCCCCTCTCCTCCCTGTTTCCGTATGAGCCAGAAGAAGGCCACAATCGTCAACCTCGCCGCATCGAACGTCTCGGTGTCCCAGTTCTCCGTCGAAGCGGGAAGCCTGGTACTCGAGCAGTTCTTCGTTGAAGATATCGCCCCAGGTCTGACCGGCGACGACGAGTGGTTGAATGCGGCGGTCGCCGCCCTGGCTAGCTTGGTGAACGCCCATGAGCTCAAGGGACGCGTCACCGTTATCGCCCCCGCTTTCCTCCTCTTGCAGAAGCCGCTCAAGGTACCGCAGGTCGAGCGTGCCCGACAGGCTCAGATCGTCGCCTTCGAGGCCCAGAACGCCATCCCTTATCCGCTCAACGAAGTCATCTGGGATAGTCAGTTGATGGCCTCCGATGGCGTCGAAGCAGAAGTCCTCCTTTTCGCCCTGCGCACCGAGGTCGCGACCAAGATCGCGAACATGGTCACTTCGACCGGCCTTCGTCCGATGTCGATTCAGGCCGCCCCGCTGCTCGACAGCCAGGCCTTCCGTCTCGCCGGCGGTTCCGCGGCCGAGGAAGTCCTCATCATCAACGTCGGCGCCCGTTCCACCACGCTCAGTTTCGTGGGACCCAGCGGCGTCAACATCCAGTCGGCCACGAACATTGGCGGCAACCTCCTCACGCAGGGCGTTTCTGACAACACCGGTCAGCCTTTCGCGGTTTCCGAAGCGATCAAGGTCGGCTATTTTTCCGGTGTCGTCCAGCTGGCCGAGTCCGACCCGCAGGTCGCCATCCTGCAGGCCAACTCGCAGACCTTCATCCGTCGCCTCGCCCAGGACATCAATCGCCGTCTCATCAACGTGCGCCGCGGAGCCAACGGACGTCAGCCCGCCCGCATCCTCGTCACCGGCCGCGGATCCCAGGTCCCTGGCCTTGCTGAGCAACTCTGTGAGACGCTGCGTCTCCCGGTTGAGGTCTTCGATCCTTCCTCCGTCATCACGCCCGGCGCCGGGATCAACCCGGAGCAGCTCGAGCGCGCCAAGCATCAAATCACCGAAGTGATCGGCGAAGCGGCCCGCTTGACCTTGCCGCAGCCTATCGGCGTCAACCTGATCCCGCGCGACATCGCCTCCCAGCAGGCTTTCGATGCGCGCAAGCCCCGCCTGGTCGTTGCCGCGCTGCTCGCCGCCATCGCTCCTTTCTGCGTCTGGCTCGCCTTCGCCTCCGCCGAGGGCTGGAACCTCGCCCAGGCCGAGATCATCCAGCTGCGCCAGGCCGAACTATCCGCCCGTCGCAGCACGATCGAAGAATCCCGCAAGAAGGCCGACGAGATTGCCGCCAAGACCAAGGAGATCGAGCAGGTCGTCCTCAACCGTTCCAACTGGCCCGCCTTCCTCGGCGACCTCCAGTCGCGCGTCGGCACGCTCAAGAACACTTGGATCGAAGAGATGCACGTGAAGTATGAGCCGCTCCCCACCCCGCCGCCCGTCGAAGGGCAGCCGGTGCCCGAGCCGGTCTTCGTGACCAAGGTCGTCATCTCCGTCCGGTTCCTCTTCTCCGAGGTTCCCTTTGATGTTAAGCAGTACCGCTCGCAGGCTGAAAAGGCCGCCATCGGCCGCCTGCTCGACATCATCCGCAAGTCGCCTTACGTCAGCGCTGTTCCGGAGAATGAAATCGTCGTCACCGACCAGACCATGAAGGCCGCCGACAATAAGACCGAAATCCGGATGACTCCCAAGGCCACCCTCACCCTCGTCATCCAAAAGGACAAGGCCCTCTAAGCCATGCAGAATTTCAAGAAAAACCTCGGCTTCAACCTCGCGCTCGCCGCGATCGCCGCCCTGTTCCTCGTCGGTTGCGTCATGGCTTTCCTGGCCTACCGTGGCAGCAGCAGTTCCGCGCTTGCCCTCGACCGCGCCCGCAAGGCGCAGGTCGCTTTGCTTGACGGATACGCCTTCGTGCCTGGGGCCGAGCCCGTCTCGCTGAACGATAAGAATGTCGAAGCCGCGGCCGAAGACGTCAAGGCCCTCGAGGCCCATCTCGCCTCGCTGCGTGCGGTGGTAGCCGGTAACCCCGATTTCGCGATCAAGGGTAAGGCGTCCGCGAATTCCGCCGAACTGAGCGCGCTCTTGCGCGAGTCCGTCGACGGGTGGCGCAAGCTTGCGTCCGATCAGGGCATCAAGCTGATGCCGAACAATCCGACCGCCTTCGGTTTTTACCGTTACATCTATAACCAAGGCACCTCGCCCAAGCGCGACTTCCAGAAGGTCGATCAACAGCGCCAGATCATCGATTTCATCTTCAAACAGCTTGCCGAATCCCGCCCACCAGGTTCTCCTCTGCTTATCGAGTCCATTGACCGCGAGCCGGTTGAAACATTCCTCCTTGTCCCCGAGGGCAAGCCCGGGGCCGGAACCTACGCCCCTGATGCGGATGCCACCAAGAACGAGGTCGATGAGTTCCTCCCTGATCGCACCTTTGATCGTCGCGGCCTCGTTGACTCCCTTTCCTTCCGTGTACGTTTCGTCGGATATACGCCGACCCTGCGTACTTTCGTGAATAAAATCCGTAACTCTGGACGCCCGGTCGCGATCACGACAATCGATGTCAGCTTGGCTTCCAAGGAAGTCGAGAAGTTGCTCTCCGTCGTTTCCGCTCCGTCCGTGCTGCCTGGCTTCGCTGCTCCGACCGCCGCCGCCCCCGCCGCGCTTGGAAACTTCTTCGCCGATGAAGTCGCGCCCCCTGCCGGTGGCGCCAAGCCTGCCGCCGCTCAGGTGGATCAGCGCGTGCTCGTCGTGCCACGTAAGCTTTCTTCCTTTGTCGTGCAAATCGACTACCTTTCCATCCCCGAGGAGAAGCCTGTGGCCAGCGCCGAAGGCGAACCCAAGAAATAAAGCATCCCGGTCATGAATTCCCGCAAGGACATCCTCCTCACCTTCTTCGGCGCCCTCCTGCTCGTCGCCGGTTCCGTGGTGTATCTCACCCCAGGTCTGGTGGCTCCCATCGTCCCCGACGAGGACGGCAAGGCCGTCGCCATCAAGCTTCTTAAGGAAGCAGCCCCTCGCGGCGAAGCCTACCCTGCGACTCCCCGTGCCTCGCTGGAGGACAACGTCCAGGATTGGCCGACTCCGGAGGAGAACGAAGACAACTGGGACTATGACCTCTTCACGACGATCGACGTCGTCTGGGATTCGGCGATCAAGGAGTACGTCCCCCGTAGTCGTAAGGCCGAGGAGATGCCTTCGTTTGGTATCGAACTCGTTTTCGTCGGCCATCCTACCTATACCTTCATGCTCGTCCAGTCCACGCTGGCTCCCGGCAAGAAGGAAGAAGACCGACACTTCACGCTCAAAAACGTGAAGACCAAGCAATACCTCGACGACTGCAAGCTCAACAAGCCCATCGCCGAGGCGCCCTACCTCACCCTCAAGTCCTACAGGGTCGTCAAGGGTAAGGATGCCGATGGCGTCCCATTCACCCAAAATCTTTTGACCGTCGACGATCGTCAGTTCGGACAGATCCTGGAAATCAATGACGAGAAGCCCACGGAATTCACCGCCCGGACGGATATCCTCATCCGCTCTACCGCCGACCCCGCCTGGAGCCTGACGCTGAATGCCGTTGGGGATAAGTTTACCCTCGATGGTGCCGATTATGTGGTCAAAGGCATTGACTTGCCTAACAAGAGCGTGAGTTTTGACAAATCCTTCGCTCTTAACCCCAAGAAGCCGAAGAAACGTATCTCCGATCCGCAGACGCTCACCGTCCCGGCGCCTCCGCCTCCGGTCGTCAAGCCGAAGACCGCCTCACCCTCTCCCGCCCCCAAGAAATAATTTTCAACGCCACCAACTCATGAAAAATCTCCACCGTTCGCAGCTCGCCTGGGCAGCTCTCGCCCTGGCCCTCGCCGCCGGCTCCCTCATCGCCCAAGACGGCGATGCCGCCGCGAGCAAGCCGAGGCTTCTCGCCGAGGCGTTGAAGGCTCGCGATGAAGGCAACTTACAGGCCGCCAAGGCCAGGTTCGAGGCGATCCTCGCCATCGATGCCAAGGATGTCGGCGCCACGGAAGGCCTCGCCTCCGTCAACGCCGCCATCGCCGACGCCGAAGCCGCCAAGAAGGCCGCCGACGCCGCTTCTGCGCCCAAGGGCGAACCGCCTAATGCCGATGCTCCTGCAGCCACGGCAGACGAAGCCGCTTCCAATGAAAAGCTCTTCGCTCAGGTAAGCAAAGCCATCGAAGCCGCTCGCAAGAGCAGCGCCGCCGGCGACCATAAGGCCGCCCTCGAACAGCTTGACGCCGCCGCTGGCGCCATCGCCGAGAAAACCACGCCGGCCGCCCAGGCCCTCCGCGATTCCATCTCCCTTGCTAAGCAGGAAGTCGGCGTCGCCCGTGATGCGGGCGGTCCCTCCGCCGCCAAAGAAGAGGTCAACCGCCTCGCTCGCGCCAACTCCGACTCGATCGGCAAGCAGGGCGACGTCGTCTCTTCCGCTGAAAGCCTCATTCGTCAGGGAACGGCCGAGTCCATCGACAAGGCCCTGAACAACCTTGACGCCGCCGACCGTGCCCTCGGTAGCGCCAGCCTTTCCAACTCCGGCCTCAAGGAGCGTATCAAGGAAGCCAAGGGCTCCGCCCTCTCCCGCCGTGCCTTGGTTGCCATCGAGGCCCGCGACATGATTAAGGCTACTTCGGTCATCGCCCAGTACGCTGAACTCAAGGGCAATGATGACCCCAGCGTCATCCGCCTCCAGAAGGAATTTGCCTCCAAGCGCAACGACCCAACCTACCGCAATATCGACGAGCTCTCCCCCGGCCTCCGCGTTAAGGACGACAAGGTCAGCGAGCTTCTTGTCAAGGGCCGCGCCCGTTACCTCTACGGCGATTACCAGGGCGCTCTCGATGCCTACCGTGAAGTTCTCCAGTACCAGCCCAACAATTCCGAATCGAAGGCTTACCAGATTCGCATCCGCCAGATGCTGTCTGATAATTCCGGCCAGTGGAACCGTGGCGTGACCAAGGGCAAGCTCCTCGAACTCCTCGATGAGACCTGGAAACTCCCCGAAGTCTTCAATCGCGAAAACGTCAAGGTCGACTCCACCAGCGGCAACGATCCGGTGATCGAGAAGATGAAGTCCATCCAGCTTCCTGAGGGCTTCATCGTTCGCGACCAACCGCTTGATCGCGCACTCATCCTCCTGCAGACACAGGCCGTCACCTACGATAAGGATCAGAAGGGCGTGAACATCGTCCTCATCGACACCGCGAACAAGAACCCCACGGTCAGCCTCCAGCTCCGGGGCGTCTCGGTCTACCAAGCCCTTGATTACACCTGTAAGCGCGTCGGCTTCAGCTTCACCATCGGCTCCGGCGGCATCGTCGAAGTCCGTGAAGATACCGGTGATAGCCTCCTCGAAACCGAAATCTACCCGCTCTCCACGGCCGCCGTCCTCAAGATGACTGGCCTCAGCGCCGGTGGTACCGCCGGCGCCAGTTCGGGCAACATTAGCCCCTTCGGTGGTGACGGCGCCGGTGGTGCCGGCCCTGGCGATGGCCAGCGCCCGGAAGAAGTCGCGATCAAGAACTTCCTCACCCGTTCGGGCGTGGCGTTCGAACCCCCGTCTACCCTCTCCTATGACGGTACCAACCTCATCGTCTACCAGAGCCGCAAGAACCTGGACCGAGTGAAGAACATCATCCGTCGCTACTCCGACATCAAGCAGGTCCACATCGAAGCCAAGTTCATGGAAGTCGAACAGAAGATCCTGAATGAACTCGGCGTGAACTGGAACCTGAGCCCGACCCTCATCCCTGGATCTACCCTCACCGCCCCGTTAAACCAGGTGGATCCGACCGCGACCGTCAATGCCGCGACGAACCTCCGCTCGATCAACTCCATCTTCGCCACCAATAACTCGACGGTCAACGTGTTGCGTGTGAGCGGCCAGCCCAACATCCCGCAGCCACCACCCCGTTTCCCGGGAGGCGCTAACCTCGGCAACGCCAACACTTCCTACACCGCCAACGTCGGTATCATCGGCGCCGAGACCCTTGGCTTGGCGATCCGCGCCATCGAGGAGAACTCCGGCAGCGACCTGATGTCCTCCCCGAGCCTCACCGTCCTCGACGGTAAGACCGCGGTCATCAAGGTGGCTCAGCTCCTTCGCTACCCGCAGGCTTACGGCGACACCCAGTCCAATGTCGGTACGGGCGGCGGCGGTGGTCTGACGACCACTGGCGCGGCGGTGGCGATCACCGCGGGTACCCCCCAGGACTTCACTATCCAGGAAGTCGGCGTGACCCTCGAAGTCACCCCGACCGTGGCAGCTGACGACTCGATCGCCCTCAACCTCAAGCCGAAGGTGACCGAATTCGAAGGCTTTGTCGAATACGGTGGTACCTCGATTGCCATCTCCGGAGGGGTTTCCGTCTCCGTGCCCTCCGGCTTCTTCCAGCCGATCTTCAGTACCCGCGAAGTGACCACCGACGTCACCGTCTTCGACGGCGCCACGGTCGTCATCGGCGGCCTGACTCGCGAAGAAGTGAAGACGGTCGACGACAAGGTCCCGGTCCTGGGCTCCATCCCCCTCATCGGCGCGGCCTTCCGTTCCACCGGTAAGAGCATCCAGAAGAAGAGCCTGATGGTGTTCGTCACCGCGAACCTCGTCTCTCCGGGGGGCGCCACGCTGCGCAGCACCCACCCTGGCATGCGCGCTGGTTCGACCTTCTCGAACCCCACGCTCATCTCCCCGGGCGGCGCGGTCTACCGCGAGCCGATCGAAGTCGCCGCGCCCGTGGCTCCAGGACCGGTCGTCGTCGAGCCGGCGAATTAAGCCCACCCTCGAGTTTCCTTGATCACGGGCCCGCCATTCGGCGGGCCCGCTTTTTTCTCGATGGCCCGACCGGGTCGAGCGACACTCCTGACATGCGCTGGCTGCTGATCGATGGCTTCAATCTGGTCTTCCGGAGCCACTTCGCGATGGAGCGATCTAATCTTCGTCGGCTGCGCGATCAATTCCCGACGGGCGCTTTGCACGGATGGATGAAGTCGCTCCAAGACCTGCGGGAAGGGGAGAAGCCTGACCGTTGCGCCGTCTTCTTCGACCTCGGTGGCTCCGACCGCCACCTTGCCGCGCTTCCTGATTACAAGGCTCAGCGGGATGAAACACCGGACGAAATCGTCCAGCAGCTGCCGGAGATCAAGCGCCTCACCGCGCTGCTCGGCTTCCAGGTCTTTGAACGCCGCGGCGTCGAAGCCGACGATCTCATCGCCACCGCGGTGCGGATCCTTTCAGCGGCCGGCGACGAATGCGTGATCGTCAGCGCCGATAAGGATTTCGGCCAGTGCGTCGGCGGACCGGTCATCCAATTGGCTCCACCGCCGACGGCAAACCCGGCCATGGGCTGGCGTCGCCTTGATCCGGCCGCGGTCACCGAGAAGTTCGGCGTCCCGCCGCGGCGTATCCCCGACTACCTTGCGCTTGTCGGCGACGCTTCCGACAATATTCCCGGGCTCAAGGGCGTGGGCCCGAAGACCGCCGTGAAATGGCTCACCGAGTATGGCGATCTCGAGGGCGTGCTCGGGGCGGGCGACGCCCTGCAGCCGGAGCGCTTCCGCGAGCAGGTGAAGGCCGAGTCGGAGCGCATCCGCGGCAACCTCAAGCTCGTCACCTTTCGGACCGACTTCGAGTTCTCCCCCGGCCATCCCGTCGCGGAAGATATCGCCGGAGTGGAAACCTTCCTTTCCGAGATGGAGATGCATTCGACCCTCCGTCGTTATCAGTCCAAGCACGGACGGGCTACGGCCGAGCCAGCGCCGTCGGTGCCGCCGATCGAAGCGCCCAAGCCGAAGGCCAAGCCGCCGGCAGATGCGCAGCAGGGTGAACTTTTCTAACTAACAAAAAGGCCCGCCGATGAGGGCGGGCCTTGGTGGGAAGACTTAGCGCGAAGCTTAGTTCTTCTTGTCGGCCTTCTTCTCGAGCTTCGGGGCTTCGGCGGCCGGAGCAACGGCGGGGGCGGCCTGCTGCTGCTGCTGCTGGGCGTTGGCGAAGAGGCCTTGGACCTGGTTCACCTCTTCCTGGTTGAGCAGGATGACGAACTTGGACTCAAGGACTTCGACTTCGTAATTGTGGGTGATCGAGTAACCGACGCTTTCGGCCATCTCCTTGTTGCCCTTGTTCAGGAGCTCCAGGGTCTGGTCGAGCTGGGTCTGGATGCGGGCTTTCTCTTCGTCGTTCGTCGAGCGCTTCTGCAGTTCGGTCAGCTGGATCACGGCGTCGCGGCGGGCCTGGAGCACCTTGGCGAACTGGTCGAACTGGATGACGAGGTCGAGACCGCGGATTTCAGCGGTCTGCAGGAGGCGGCGGTCGCCGCGGATGACGAGCTGGTCTTCCTTGAAGTCAGCGGAGGCGCGGGCCTTGGCGGCTTCTTCTTCGGAGACGACAGCGAACAGGCGGAGGGCGGTGTTGACGAAGGTGGCCTGACGGTTGGCGACAGCCGGGACGTTGAAGCCCCAGACCTTGGCGAACACGGCGTCCTTCTCGGCAAAATCCTTCACCTCGGCTTCGCCGACCTTGGTCAGCGCATCGCGCTCGACGGTGGTAAGGGCGGACTGGATGCGCTGCTGGATCTGCTGGATGCGTCCGAAGTGCTGCCCGAGGGTCTGCAATTCCTGCTGGAAGCGGGCGAGGGAGCCCTGATTGGAAATCGTCAGCACGACGCGGGCGAGATTCTGGCCGAGCGGGATGAGCTCGATGATCGGGCCCTTAGGGGCTTCGGCAGGAGCGGCGGGTGTTTCGGTGGCGGACATGTTAGGGGCGGGGTGAGGGGGTGGGTGAGGGAAACTTACTTCTTGTCGGAAGACGTAGGCGCCTTGGCTTCGATGGCCTTTTTCTCTTCTTCCGTGATTTTGACGGAGAGCCTGGCTTCGGAGGGGAGGGTGATGGCCTCGACGTTGAAATCAAAACCGCGGGCCTTCTTGAACTCGTCGAGGTTATGGGAGAGGTCGTCCTGGATTTCCTTGATGGCCTTCTCGACCTTCATCTTGTCGGCTTCATTGGTCAGCTTGGGCTGCAGGTCGATGAGCTGCTGGAGCTGGGCCTTGGCATCGGTGATGCGCTTGTAAGAAAGACCAAAGGTCTCGACTTCGCCTTGGCCGGAGATCGTATCGCGGATCTGGAACTTCTTTTCGCCGTTCGAGATGATGGACTCGGCCTTGAAATCCTTCGCCCTGGAAATCTTGGCGAATTCTTCGTTCGAGAGGGGAGTGGCAATCACGGCCTTGGTGGGGGTGAACTGATAGGGGCGTTCGATGCTGAAGCCGTTGTAGAGCTTGGTCATCGATTCGTTGTCGCCCTTGAGTTTGGCGGTCTTGGCGGCGATTTCGTGACCGCGGGCTTCCTTCTCAGGGGTGGTGAGGGCGTTATCGAGGAAGATCTGGAGGCGCTTCAGTTCTTCAACCTGTTGGCTGAGGACCTGGATGTTCTTCTGGAAGTTAAGGCAATCAGGGATGCTCTTACCGACCCAGATTTCGGCGAAGTAGGTCTTAGCTTCGGCCTTGGAGCCACCCGTGAGCTTGAACTCCGGAGCCGGAGCTGCCTTGGATTCGGCAGGCTTCGCTTCCTGAGCATTCAGGGAGACGCAGAGAGCAGCCAGGAGGAACGAGAACTTGTTCATGGGAGTGGGGAGGGAAGATTGAACATAGGCAAAACTGTCCTCTGGACTATCAAAAAATGGCTCGTCTCTTACTTTTTCGGCTTCTGTAACGACTGCTCGATGATCTTGGTCAAATCCACCTTTTCGGCGTCTTTTTGGAGCTGTTCGTCGGCCAAGACCGCCCTGACCTTTGGGTGGTCGATGAAACCAGTTAAGTCGTTATTATTCAACAACTCACGAACCTTTTTATCTTCCCATGCTTGATAAAGGGTGGGGTGGGCGGCCAGGGCCCGGATTTCGGGCTGGGTCATGAGCCTGCGGCGGGCCTCTGGGTCGGCCATCAGCCGTCTTGTCTGGCGGATAAGGGTTTGCTGCTTGTCGGGAATGGGCGACCAGCCTTTGAGACCACCGGTGAAGGGGGTGCTGGCCAAGTCGTTCCGGATCTCGACCGTCCAGTGGTGCCGGCTGTCCCCGGGCTTTTCGAAGAGGTCGTAGACCGAGGCCGCGGTCGCCAGCACGGCGACACAGATGAGGAAATAGAGCAGACCCGTCCAGCAGCCCACCAATGACCCTAGGACTGGGCTCTCGGCTTCCGTCTGGCCTTCGGGCTGGCGTCCCAGTCGCCAGAAGAGGGCGTAGCAGGCTAGGCCGGTCAGGCAGGTCAGAATGACGACACCCGTGAAGCCGCGCAGCACCCAAGGGTAGGAGGTGCCTTGAAGGCACGCGTGCCCGAGGTCCGAGCCGAAGAGCCATCCGACAAGCTGACCGCTCGCGAGCGCCACCGGTCCGGCCAGCTGTCGCATCGGACCGCGTCGGTAGCCGCGCCAGGCGCCGCGGGCCATCAGCACCCCGAGGATGACGAGCGCGACCCAGACGGTCACGGGGAGGGTGGGGACGTCGGCGTTCATCAGGTTTCGCCGAGCACCTTGCGGATGGAAGGCTCGCGGGCTTCGATGCTCTCCGCCAGCTTGAACTGCACCAGTGCGCGGCGCAGGTTGTGGCCGGGATAACGGACCTTGAAGTAGACGTCGCCGGCGAGATGGTCCGCGAGGAAGCGGATGCCGAGTTCGAGCGGGATCAGGTGGATGCAATCGAAGAGATGCCGGTGGTCGGCCTGGCTGAGGAAGTCCTTCGCATGGGCCTGATAACCCCTGTAAATCATGCTGAAAAGCTCGAGGTCGAAGATGACGGAGGCGAGCTCGGAGGCGTCTTCGCCCGCCGGATTGCAGACGGAACGCATGGCGTCGCCGATGTCATAATGGACCAAGCCGGGTTGCACGGTATCGAGGTCGACGATGCAGGTGCCGCGGCCGGTGGCCTCGTCGACCATGATGTTGCCGACCTTTGGGTCGCCGTGCGTGGTGCGCAGGCCGAGGTCTCCACGCGCCCGCGCCTCTTCCAGCACGGAGCAGCGGGCGCGGCGCGTTTCGACGAAGCGGACCGCGCGCTTGGCTTCTTGGGAAGCATGCAGACGTTCCTGTCCGCTCGGCGTCGCGAGCGCTGCGTCCATCTTGGAGAGGTATCCGGGCGTGACGTGGAAACCGGGTAGCGCGTAGCCGAGTTTCTCGGCCGGCAGGTCGCTGACCATGCGATGGAAATGGCCCAGCACGATGCCCGCCTCATGGGCGTGTTCTGGATTGCGCACCTTTTCGTAAGCGTCCGCGCTGGCGATTTGCGAGATCGCCCGCCAGAGATCGCCGTCGCCGTCCGTCACCCAGTCCTCGCCGGTCTTCGTCTGGATGATCTTCGGGAGTTGCCAGATGCGGTCCGCCCCTTCGGCCTCGGCCTCGAGCTTCGCGTGACAATGGTCCGTGAGCACGCGCATGTTCTGCATGATCACTTCCGGGTTCGGGAAGACCGACTTGCGGATGCGCTGCACGATGAAGCGCTGCTCCGAGAAGGTCGTCCGGAAGATCGCCAGGTAGGTGTCGTTGACATTGCCCGAGCCGTAGGGCTCGACGGTCACGAGCCTTCCCTGGACGTCGAACTGGCGGGCGATTATGGCGGCTCGCATGGGGCTTTCGGGCTAATTTGCGGTTAGTTGCGAGGCTGGCGAGGGCATTCCCACGTCGCCAAGGCTTGATTTCCGCCCGGGGCTGCTCATGTTCAACGTTCCTCTGCGACGCCACCTTAGCTCAGCTGGTAGAGCATCTCATTCGTAATGAGAATGTCGCCGGTTCAAATCCGGCAGGTGGCTCCAGCGCAGGGGACAATTTACTCTCAGCCCGTTTGCCCGCCCGGGCTTTTCCTCCAACCTTCCCGCCATGAGTCGCGCCGACCATCCGCCCCGCAGCCGGGACCTTTCCCGTCGCTACGACCGTAGTTTCCGGGCCGATGACGCGTACCGCGCCACGTTGCCGGACATGCAGAACAAGGACGCTTCGCTGATCCAGGGCGCCAACGTCCCGATCCAGCACGTCGGTATCTCCGGTTTCCGCCTGCCGATGCTCGTCGCCACCCGCGACGGCAAG
This sequence comes from uncultured Opitutia bacterium, assembly GCA_937875975.1. Taxonomy (GTDB): domain Bacteria; phylum Verrucomicrobiota; class Verrucomicrobiia; order Opitutales; family UBA953; genus UBA953. The sequence goes on from CALEEU010000197.1 coordinate 23,618, forward strand.
CCGACCACGCTCGAGTGCACGATCACCGGCTCGGTGTCCCTCGCGGCCGACCGCAAGGGTATCAACATGTCCCGCATCATGCGGACCTTCTACGAATTCAAGGACCGCGTGCTCTCGCACGAGCTCCTCGAGGAGATCCTTGTCCGCTACAAGAAGGACCTCGATTGCAGCCGCGCCCGCATCATGGTCGAGCTGCGCTACCCGATCCTGCAGAAGTCCCTGCGTTCGGGTCTCGAAGGCTGGCAGTATTATCGCGCGGTCCTCGAAGGCACCATCGACGACCTCGACCGCCTCCGCCGTTACGTCCATTTCGACTTCGTCTACTCGTCCGCCTGCCCTTGCTCCGCCGAGCTCGCCGAGCATGCCCGCGAAGAGCGCTCCGCCTACGGCATCCCGCACTCGCAGCGCTCCAAGGCCCGCGTGGTCGCCGAGGTCGCGACCGGCCGCCCCCTCGCCATCGAGGACATGAAGGATCTTTGCCTCAAGGGCCTCCAGACCGAGACCCAGGTCATGGTAAAGCGCGAGGACGAGCAGGCTTTCGCCGAACTCAACGGCGCTTATTCCAAGTTCGTCGAGGACGCCGCCCGCGTCGTCTACGAGCAGTTCGACGGC
>CALEEU010000198.1 GCA_937875975.1 uncultured Opitutia bacterium
CCCTCGAAGTCGCGCCTTCCGCCAAGGGGGTCACCGTTATGCTCGGTAAGTCAGCCGACGCCGCCCGTATCGTCACGTTGGGCGCCAGCAAGATCGACCAGCTCGACGGTCATGCCGTCGCCCGTATCGATGGCTCCAAGGATGTCACGACGGTCCGCATCGCTTATCTGCCGCTGGGCGTGCCTCTCCCGCAGGCTTTCGACACCGACCTGCCGTCCCAGCTACTCAAGGTCACCAAGACCCTCTGGCCGGAAATCGTCGAGACCGCCGGTAAGCTCTCGGAGAAGGTCGGCGAGCCTTACGTCGTCGACGACGTTGGTCTACCCGTGACCAATCCCTGGAAGGCGCCGATGTTCACGTCGGCCTTCGATTTCCTGCCGGATGGGCGCGCGGTCATCAGTACCTTCCATGGCGACGTCTTCATTGCTTCCGGTATCGACGATAAACTGGAGAAGGTGACTTGGCGTCGTTTCGCCGCCGGACTCTATCATCCGCTCGGTCTCAAGGTCGTGAACGGCGAAGTGCTTGTCACCTGCCGCGACGGTCTCTGGAAGCTCCGCGACACGGACGGCGACGGCGAGTGTGACACCTACGAGGCCTTCAACTTTGACTTAATGGTGACCAAGAACTTCCACGAGTTTACCTTTGACCTGCAGACGGACCCCGCGGGTAATCTCTACTTCATCAAGGCCGGACCTGTTCGTAAGGGCGGCCGAGGGTTCGACGAGATCTGCGACCATCACGGCGCACTCTTCAAGGTCTCACCTGATGGCAGAAAGCTCGAAGTCTTCGCGACCGGTTTCCGTGCACCGAATGGTATTGGGATGAGCCCGACGGGCCAGCTCACCACCGGCGACAACGAAGGCACCTGGACGCCCATGTGCCGCCTCAACTGGGTGAAGCAGGGTGGCTTCTACGGCGTGGTCGATCTCGCCCATCGCACGACGCCGCCGACGGACTACGATCGTCCGCTCTGCTGGTTCCCCAAGAATGTCGACAACTCCAGCGGTGGCCAGGTCTGGGTGACCTCCGACAAGTTTGGCCCGTGGAAGGATCGCCTACTCCATCTCAGTTATGGAATGTGTTCGATGTATGGCGTCCTGCCCCAGGAAGTATCTTTCGATGGAAAGCCTCAGATGCAGGGCGGGGTAGTGCGTTTCAACGTCGACTTCGCGAGCGGCGCCATGCGTGCCCGCTTCAATCCTAAGGACGGACAACTCTACGTGACCGGCTTGCGCGGCTGGCAGACCACGGCGACTCAGAACGGTTGCTTCCAGCGCGTGCGTTACACGGGGAGCCGCGACCCGGATGCCGCTTGCGCTCGCCGCTACGAAGAAGGGCATCAAACTCGACTTCACCTGCGAGGTCGACGCCAAGGCCGCGGCCGATGCGGGTAATTGGAATATCGAAGTC
>CALEEU010000199.1 GCA_937875975.1 uncultured Opitutia bacterium
CTTCGTAGGTGTGGACGTCCGGGTGCGTGCCGGCCTGGCGCTGGTAGCGGGCGCCCTGGATGGCGTGCCACATGTGCGGGATGACGCAGGCTTCGAAGAAGGCTTCCCCGTGGTCGTTCCAATCGACGCCCCACTGGTTGCTGCCGCCTTCGCTCCAGCGTTCGAAGACCTTGCGGGTCGGGTGGAAACGCCAGATGGCGGCTTCGACGAGGGTGCGTTCGCTGTCCGGAGTGCCCGGCTTGCCCACCAGGGAGCGGTTGAAGATGCCGTGCGTGCCGTAGAGCCAACCGTCGGGACCCCAGATGAAGTCGTTCAGGGTCTCGTGCGTGTCGTTGCTCTTCCATCCGTCGAGCATGACCTGCGGTTCGCCGGCAGGCTTGGGTTCATCGCCGTCCTTGATCGGGATGAAGAGCAAATTGGGCGGCGAGCCGAGCCAGACGCCGCCGAAGCCCACGGCGATGCCGCTGGAGAACGTGGCCTTGTCCCAGAAGACCGTTTGCTTGTCGAAGGTGCCGGTGCCCTTGGTATCCTCGAGGACCAGGATGCGGTCCTTGGCCACGCCAGGGCTGGCCGGGTAATTGGTGCACTCGACGATCCAGAGGCGGCCGCGGTCATCGATCGTGTAAGCGATGGGCTGGACGACCTTGGGCTCGCCGACGATCACTTCGACGCGGAAGCCCGCGGGGACCTTGAGGGCGGCGGCGCTTTCGGCCGGCGAAAGGGCGGGCTCGCTGGCGATTGGGCGGTTCTTGTCGTTGAGCGGTTCGTAGGCCGCGTGGACAAGGGACGCGCAGAGCGCGAGCGCGAGGAGGGTACGCATGGTTGATTTTAAGGGGATGAAGAAGGTGTGAGACCGCAAATTCCAAAAGTGGCAGGATTACGACCCGTGTCGTTTCGGTCATATCATGAGGATGCGTGATGAGGATGAAAATACGCTCAAAAGGAAACCGGAGACCGGATGATTGGACGGGCATAAGGTAGGGACGTGATTGCTATCACGTCCGTGGGCGGACGGATGTCGGGTTGGTCGGTGACCTTGCCCGCCTGGACAAGCGAACCGATGCGAACGGCGGTCATGGCAATAACCGCCCTACCCATGATCCCCCGCAAACATCCCGGTCTCCGGTTTCCCTTTGAGCCCTGTATTTTCCTACCCGCCAACCGCTAACCGCCAGCCGCCGTAACCTTACTCGTCTACGCGACAATGTCGCGGACGACGTGCCCATGCACATCCGTGAGACGGAACTGGCGGCCTTGGAAGCGATAGGTGAGGCGTTCGTGGTTGATGCCGAGGCAATGCAGGATGGTGGCCTGGAGGTCGTGGATGTGCACGGGATTCTCCTGAGGATTGAAGCCGAAGTCGTCGGAGGTGCCGTAGGTCATGCCAGGCTTGATGCCGCCGCCGGCCATCCAGAGGGAGAAGACCTTGCCGTGGTGGTCACGGCCGTATTTCTGGCGATTGGCGCCGCCTTGGGCGTAAGGAGTCCGGCCGAACTCTCCGCCCCAGATGACGAGCGTTTCGTCGAGCATGCCGCGCTGCTTGAGATCCCTGACGAGCGCGGCCGCGGGCTGGTCGACGTCGCGGGCCATCTTGGGAAGCTGATCCTGCAGGCTGCCGTGGTGATCCCAGTCGCGGTGGTAAAGCTGGATGAAGCGGACGCCTTTCTCGGCGAGCCGTCGGGCGAGCAGGGCATTGCGGGCGAATGAACCGGGCGTGGAGACGTCGGGTCCGTAGCTGTCCATGACCGTTTTGCTCTCGCCCGTGAGGTCCATGAGATCGGGCACGCTGGCCTGCATGCGGTAGGCCATCTCAGCCTGGCTGATACGGGCGGAGATCTCCGGGTCGCCGGCCTTGGCGAGATTCAGGCGGTTCAGCGCATTGGCGCCTTCCAGCAGGGTCTTGCGCTGCTCGCGGCTCAGGCCTTCGGGATCGCGGAGATAAAGCACCGGCTCGCCGGCGCTGCGGAACTGGACGCCTTGGTGGGCGCTCGGCAGGAAGCCGCTGCCCCAGAGGCGGGCGAGCAGGCCTTGGCCGGAGCGCTCCTTGTTGGTCGAGACGAGCACGACGAACGAGGGCAGGTTGTCATTCATGCGGCCGAGGCCGTAGTCAGTCCAGGCGCCCATGCTCGGACGGCCGGGCAGCTGGCTGCCGGTCTGGAAGAAGGTGATCGCCGGGTCGTGGTTGATCGCGTCGGTGTGCACGGAGCGCAGCACGCAGATCTCATCGGCGATGCCGCCGATGTGCGGGAGGAGTTCGCTGACTTCGGTGCCGCACTTGCCGTGACGGGTGAACTTGAACCGGCTCGGTTGACAGGCGAGGCGCGCCTGCGAGGCCACCATGCCGGTGATGCGCTGGCCGCGGCGGATGGAATCGGGCAAGTCCTTGTCAAACTGACGTTCGAGTTCCGGCTTCGGGTCCAGCAGGTCGAGATGCGAAGGGCCGCCGGACTGGAAGAGGCAGATGACGCGCTTGGCCTTGGGGGCGAAGTGGGGCAGGCCGGGTAGGCCGTTGATGTGAGGGTCGCCGGCGGTGCTGGTCGAAGCGCAGCCGCCGAGCAGGTGGGCGAGGGCGCCGGCGCCGAGGCCGAGTCCGGTCTTCTCCAGGAATTCGCGCCGCGAATGCATGTTCTCGTATTGGTGGCAGGACATGGCGGTCAGTTCTTAGTGATGGTCTCGTCCAGCGTCAGGATGAGGTTCGCGACGCCCGCGGCGGCGGCGAGCTCGCCGGCGGGGAGTTTCGGATCGGCGACGGACGCGCCGACCTTGATGAGTTTGGCGGCATCCTCGGGTCGGGCGGCGTAATCGGCGCGCAGCTGGGCGTAGGTCTGCGTCAGGACTTCGGTCTCGGCCGGTAGCGGGGCGCGGCCGGTCGCGAGACGGAAGGCGAAGGCGGCGCGGGAAGCGTCATCGAGGCCTCCTTCCTTGAGCATGCGTTCCCCGAGCTTACGGGAGGACTCGAGGTAACCGGTCTCATTCCAGAGGACCAAGGCCTGGAGCGGCGTGTTGGTGCGCGAACGGCGGGCGCTGCAGAACTCGCGGTCCGGCGAATCGAAGGTCAGCATCGCGGGGTGGGGCACGGTCCGCTTCCAGAACGTATACAGGCTGCGGCGGTAGAGCTCGTCGCCCTTGCCGAGGTCCCAAGTCGTGCTCGGATAGGGGGCGTCGACCACGATGCCTTTATAGAGGCTTTCGGGTTGGTAAGGTCTCACGCTTGGTCCGCCCAGTTTCTCAGCGAGCAGTCCCGATACGGCGAGCGCTTGGTCGCGGATCTGCTCCGAGGTCAGGCGCACGCGCGGACCGCGGGCGAGAAGGCGGTTCTCCGGGTCGCGGGCGTACAGTTCGGGTGTGGCGTCGCTGGTCTGGCGGTAGGTCGAGGAGGTGACCACCTTGAGGAAGAAGTCCTTCACGTCCCAGCCACGGTCGACGAAATCGCGGGCCAAAGTATCAAGCACCTCGGGATGACTCGGCCATTCGCCTTGGGTCCCGAAGTCCTCGACAGTTTTCACCAGGCCGACACCGAAGAGCTGGGCCCAGAAACGATTCACCACCACGCGGGCGGTGAGCGGGTGCTGGGGCTGCAGGAACCAACGCGCCAGGCCGAGGCGGTTCTTCGGGGCGTCGGCGGGCCAAGGGGCGATCAGCTGTTCGGGGACGCCGGCGTCGACCTTCTCACCGAGGGCGTCGTAGGAGCCGCGATTCAGCACGTAGGCCTGACGAGGGGTCGGCATCTCTTCCATCACCATCGTCGTGGGCAGGGTGCGGACGAACGCGAGGCGCTCGGTCCAGAGGGTGTCGCGTTCGGTCTGCAGGGCTTGGAGACGTCCCGTGTGACGGCGGGCCATGATCAGGTCAGCCCCGGTGCGTTGTTCGGGGGAAAGCTTATCAGCCGACTGCAGCCAATAGGCGTGGCGGATCTGCGCGGGTTTCAGTACGGAGGGATAAGTGCGGAAGCCGCCGACCTCGCCGTCGAAGGGCTTGGCCTTGCCGTCGGCGCCGAGGAGCCAGTCGCGCTTGGCGGGGGCGCCGGCGACGCCGTCATGCCGGATCTGCGTGGGGACTTCCTCCCCGTCGACGAAGATCGCGATGGTCGCGGCGTTCTCCTTGCCTTGGAGGTGCACGGCGACCTGATGCCAGAATCCGGGGCGGATCTTGGCGCCGACCGTACGGACGATCGTCGCGTAAGCCGGATAGCGTTGGCTGGCGGCCCATTCGAGTTCCTCGCCGACGAGGCGGAGTTCGCGCCCGTTGCCGTAGCCTACTCCGGCCGGGTTCCCGGACCGGTCCAAGGCGCTGATGAGAGGGGCGTCGGGTGAGGCTGTCTTCGCCTTGAACCAGACCGAGAGGGTGGTGCCGCGCTTGGGGTCCACGTCGGCGTCCTTGGCGAGCAGGCGGGCTTCGGCCGGTTTGGCCGACTTCGGGGACTTCGGCGCAAGTTTGGCGTCCTCGGCCGTGAGACGTGCGCGCAGGTCCGTCGGAATCGCCTCAAGGGATGCCTGCGCGGCCAGCGCGCCGTCCAGCGCCTTCAGGCGCCGCTCCATCTCGTGGAGCCTCGCCTGCTGTTCGGCGGTGGGCGTGACGAGCAGGGGCACCGCGTTGGCGATGCGGCCGTCTTCGCCGTATTCGTGCACGTTGTTGAAGAACGCGAACATCCGGTAGTAGTCCGTCTGCGTGATCGGGTCGTATTTATGATCGTGGCAACGGGCGCATTCGGTCGTGAGGCCGAGCAGGGCGGTGCTGGTCGTGCGGACGCGGTCGGCGACGTATTCGACGCGGTACTCCTCGTCGATGATGCCGCCTTCGGAGTTGATGACGTGGTTGCGGTTGAAGGCCGTGGCCAGCCTCTGGGCGTCCGTCGGATTCGGCAGCAGGTCGCCGGCTAGCTGTTCGGTGATGAACTGGCTGAAGGGGGCGTTCTGGTTGAAGGACTCGATGACCCAGTCGCGCCAGCGCCACATCGAGCGGGCGGAGTCGTTATTGAAGCCGTGGGTGTCGGCATAGCGGGCCACGTCGAGCCAGTCCTGGGCCAGCCGCTCGCCGAAGCGGGGTGAGTCCAGCAGACGCTGGGCGGCCGTCACATAGGCGAGGTCTCCGCGCTGACCGACATCAGCTTCGAAAGCTGCGATCTCCGCGGGCGTCGGTGGCAACCCCGTCAGGTCGAAGGAGGCGCGGCGCAACCATACGGAAGGCTTGGCCTCCGGCGAGGGCTTGAACTTCTCAGCCTCGAGCTTCGCGAGGACGAAGCGATCGAAGGGCTCACGGGCCCAGGCCTTATCGGTGACCTTCGGCGCGGGGGCTTTCTCGGGAGGGACGAAGGCCCAGTGCTTCTCGTAAGGGGCGCCTTGGGCGATCCAGCGGCGGATGAGTTCGATCTGCGCCGTCGTGACCTTTCGGTTGGATTCAGGCGGCGGCATCTGCTCGTCGGCGTCATGCGAGAGCAGACGTTTCAGCATCTCGCTCTGCTCCGGCTTGCCTGGGACGACCGCGATGACGCCGTCGTGGGCCTTGATCGCCTCGTCGCGGACGTCGAGCCGTAGGCCGGCCTCGCGGTGCTTCGGGTCCTGGCCGTGGCAGTATAAGCAGTTCTCTGAGAGGATCGGGCGGATGTCGCGGTTGAAGCGGATATCCTCGGCGGCGAGGGCGCAGGCCATGGCGAGGAGGGCCAGGACAGCACGTGTTGCTGTCCCACCCTCGATAACCTTGCCGCCCGAACCCATGGTGCTCATGCGAGTATCTGCTTCACGACATGGCCATGGACGTCGGTGAGGCGATAGTCGCGGCCCTGGAAGCGATAGGTGAGGCGTTCGTGGTCGAAGCCGAGGAGATGCATGATGGTGGCCTGCAGGTCGTGGACGTGGACCTTGTCCTTCACGCCGGCGAAGCCCATCTCGTCGGTTTCACCAAACTGGAAGCCGCCCTTCACGCCGCCGCCGGCCATCATGATCGTGAAGCAGTCGGGGTAGTGGTCGCGACCGAGGATCTGGCTCTTGGAGGTGCGGCCCTCGCGGAACGGCGTGCGGCCGAATTCGCCGCCCCAGACGATGAGGGTATCCTCGAGCAGGCCACGCTCCTTGAGGTCGTTGATCAGCGCCATGACGGGCTTGTCGGTCGCGGCCATTTTCTTGGTGAGGCCTTGCTCGATGCCGGTGTCCGCGGCGGTGCCGTGGAAGTCCCAGCCCCAGTCGAAGAGGTGGACGAAGCGCACGCCTTTCTCGACCAGTCGGCGGGCGAGGAGGCAGTTGTTGGCGAAGCTGGCCTGGCCCGGCTGGGCGCCGTAGGCCTCGAGCGTCGCGGGCTTCTCCTTCGAGATGTCCATGACCTCGGGCACGCTGGCCTGCATGCGGAAGGCGAGTTCGTATTGGGCGATGCGGGTGACGGTCTCGGCGTGGCCGAGTTCTTCCTGCTGGCGCTGGTTGAGCGAATTGAGGGCGTCGAGCGTGGCGCGGCGGAGGTCACGCGTCATGCCGGGCGGGTCGTTGGCGAAGAGCACGGGGTCGCCCTTGCTGCGGCACTGCACGCCTTGGTACACGGACGGGATGAAGCCGGAGCCCCAGCAGCCTTGGCCGCCGCTGGGCTGGACGCCGTTGGAGATCATCGTGACGAAGCCCGGGAGGTCCTGGTTCTCGGTGCCGAGGCCGTAGGTGGCCCAGGAGCCGAGCGACGGACGTCCCTGGCGATTATGGCCGGTGAACAGGAGCAGTTCCGCCGGCGCATGATTGAACTGGTCGGTATGCATCGCCTTCACGAGCGTGACGTCGTCGGCGATTTTTTGGAAATTCGGGACGGCGTCGCTCATCCAGAGCCCGCCCTGACCGTATTGCTTGAACGTGCGCGGCGTGCCCATGAGCTTCGGCACGCCGGTGGTGAAGGCGAAAGTGCGTCCCTTGAGGAAAGAGTCGGGGCAGTCTTCGCCGTTCCGCTTCACCAGTTCCGGCTTGT
>CALEEU010000200.1 GCA_937875975.1 uncultured Opitutia bacterium
CTTCCACCGGGCGAAATCAGCCGTTTGGACCGCTTAGGCCTGCGGGGCCTGGCCGGCCGCCGTGCCGCCCTGCGGGGGCTTGGGCTTGGAGGCCCGGCCGTCAGCGCGCTTACGGCGGAGGTAGGACGCCTTCATCGCCTCGGCGTCCTCGTCGAGGCTCATGCTGTTGCAGGTCATCGCCGACATCTTTGTCTGGCTCATCAGGCGGCCACGACCGTAGCGCATCTCTTTGGCTGCCATGATGGCGTCCTCGTCGAGGAGCTGCTTGAGGTATTCGATCTTCTGCTTGGCCCAATCCGAGAGGCCGGGGCGCTTCAGCAACTCTTCGAAGGCCAGCTTGGCTTCGGCGAACTTCTGTTTAAGCGTCAGCACTTCGATGAACTCGATTTTCTCCGCGACGATCGCTTCGTCGATGAGGGCGGCGACGTCGGCGTCGACCGGCAGGACGGAGAAGGCGGCGAGGTCCACTTCCGGGAGCGCGATCAGCGCCGGGCCGAATTTCACTGCTTCGCCCTCTTTCGTGATCGCCTCGAAGTTGACGGCGGCGAGGGCGTCGGCCTTGGCCAGCCCGCCGATCTTCAGTTCGACCACCGCGACGAGCGAGGCGTCCCAAGGCAGGGTGCCGAGCTTACGGCTGCGAGTGGCGCCGTTCTTGAGGATTTCGCCGACCAGGCGGGCCTGCACATCGCTGCCGCCCTGCACGCTGACTTTAACCTGACGCAGGAAGGAGTTCGACAGGATCGCGAACTGCTCCTCGAAGGCTTCGTCGAGGTCGTCGGCCGTCTGGCCGAAGTTGGCGACGCCTTCGCCGGCGGCGGCCATGCCCGTCATCAGCGATTCGTTGAAGCCGTGGCCGAGGCCGACGGTGGAGGTCGTGATACCGGCGCCAGCGGCCTTCGTGACGTGGGCGAAGATTTCCTGTTCGTTGAGCAGGCCTTGGTTGGCCTGGCCGTCGCTGAGGAGGATGACGCGGGCGATGCGATCCTTGCGGGTGAAGGGCGCGAGCTGCTTCACGCCTTCTTCCCAGCCGCCGAAGAGGTTCGTCGAACCGCGGGCATCGATAGCGTTGATGCGCAGGGCGAGGGCTTCGCGGTCGGTGACCGCAGTCAGCGACTGCACGACTTCGATGTGATCATCGAACGCGACGATGGTGACGCGATC
>CALEEU010000201.1 GCA_937875975.1 uncultured Opitutia bacterium
CTGAGCGGCTTGCAACTTCGCCGGCTTTACGGTGTCCTATGGTTAACCCCATGAGACTCCTCGCCTGCCTACTCCTTGCCCTCACCTGCGCCTGCGGCAAGGCCCAGGACGTCACCCGCGTCTCCGACGTCATCTATGCGAAGCATGACGGCGTGGCGCTGACGATGGACGTCTTCACCCCCGCCAAGCCCAACGGCGCCGCGGTCATCAAAGTCATCAGCGGCGGCTGGAACTCCAATCACAACGGCATCAACGATGGTGGCTGGACGAAGCACGGGTTCACGACGTTCGTTGTCGTGCACGGCACGCAGCCTCGCTTCCACATCCACGAAATCGTCGGCGACCTCCAGCGCTCCGTCCGCTTCATCCGCGCCCACGCCGCCAAGTTCGGCATCGACCCGAACAAGATCGGCGTGACCGGGGGCAGTGCCGGCGGCCACCTCAGCCTGATGCTCGGCACGCGCGTCCTCCCAGCCAATCCGAAGTCAAAGGATCCCGTCGAGCAGGTGAGCTCCGAGGTCAATGCGGTCGCCTGCTACTACCCGCCGGTCGATTTCCTCAGCTGGGCCAAGGAGGGCGACAGCAAGGAAGGCATCGGCCCCCTGACCACCCGCGCGCCGGCCTTCGGCCCGATTGTGACCACCGCCGAAGGACGCGAACGCGCCGGACGCGAACTCTCGCCGCTCTTCTGGATCAGCGAAAAGACCCCTCCGACCTATATCGTCCAGGGCGACGCCGATCCGCTCGTCCCCGACTCCCAAGCCCGCCGCTACCTCGCCCGCGCCAAGGAAGTCGGCGCCAAGGCCGAAGTCCTGATCCGCCTTGGTGGCGCCCACGGCGGCTGGGTCGAGATGGCCGACGACAACGTCCGTATGGCCGAATGGTTCAGCCTCCATCTCCTCGGCCAGCAGCCGGCTAAGCCCTTTAATTTCGATATCTCGTCCTTACCCAGCACGCCGGCGCCGAAGAAGGCTGCGAAGAAGTAAGCTAGGGCGCCGGGCGATTTACGCTGGCAGGAAAGCCTAGCCGTTTGCATAAAGACGGCATGGCTTCGCCTTGCCGACTCATCCTCGCCCTCGATGTAGAGACCAAGGAGGAAGCCGTGGCGCTCGCTCGCCCGCTCGCCGGCAATCTCGCCTGGGTGAAGCTCGGCCTGCAGCTCTTCACGCGCCACGGCCCCGGCATCGTCGACGAATTTCACGCGCTGGGCTTCAAGGTCTTCCTCGACCTGAAGTTTCACGACATCCCGAACACGGTCTCCTCGGCGATCAAGAGCCTCAAGGGTCGTCCCTGCTCGCTCCTTACCATCCACGCTTGCGGCGGTCCCGAGATGATCGCCCGTGCCGCCGAAGCCGCGAAGTCCACCCTGCCTGATTGCACGGTGCTCGGCGTCACGGTGCTGACCTCGATGGACCAAGCCCAGCTTTCGGCCACGGGTGTCGCCCGCACTCCCGAAGAACAGGTCCGCCTGCTCGGTCGCATGGCCATCGGCTCCGGCATCGGTGGTCTGGTCTGTTCGCCCCTCGAACTCCCGATCCTCCGCCAAGACCTCGGCGCTGGCCCGACGCTTGTGACGCCGGGCATCCGTTATCCCGATGCCGCGGGTGACGATCAGAATCGCATCATGACGCCGGCCCAGGCCGCCGCCGCCGGCGCCAGCTTCATCGTGGTCGGCCGTCCGATCCTCAAGGCCAAGGACCCGGCCGCTGAGACGCTCCGTATCCGCCGTGACATCGGCGAGATTGCATGAGCGCGGCCGACGACATCCTCGTTCTTCTCGCCGCGGGTTCCGCGCGGCGCATGCAGGCGGTCGTCGACGACAAGATCACGGCTCTCCTTGCCGGAAAACCCGTCTTCGTCCATTCGCTTCAGGCCTTCCTGAGCACGGGCCTCATCGGCCGCGTGGTCATCACCTATCGCGACGAAGCGCAGCTCGCCAAGCTGAAGGCCCAGCTCGCCGGACATCTCCCTACGGCCGTTCAAATCGATTTCGTGCCCGGCGGAGAATCGCGACAGGATTCCGTCCTCGCCGCCCTCAATACGTGCGAAGGCCATGCTGGCCTGGTGCACATCCATGACGGCGCCCGCCCACTCGTCTCGCCCGAAGCCATCCGCAAGGTACGCGATAAGGCCAAGGAAACCGGCGCCGCCATCCTCGCCGGACGCGCTGCCGATACGGTGAAGATCGCCAAGGCCGGTTCGAGCTCCGTCGAGACCTCGCCTGATCGCGGCCTCGTCTGGACGGCAGAGACGCCGCAGGTCTTCCGCACGGCCATCGTGCTCAAGGCCTATCGCAAGGTCGCCGAACTACAACGCAAGGTGACCGACGACAGCTCCGCCGTGGAATTCGTCGGGCAGGATGTCTCCTTGGTCGAGAATCCCTCGGTGAACCTGAAGCTGACCCGTCCGGCAGACTTCGTCTTGGCGGAAGCGATCCTGAAGACGCGCTGAGCGCTCAGTAACCGGCCTGACGGAGCGCAGCATCCAACTTCGCCTGGAAGTCGGTGATATCCTGCGGCGTCGGACGATATCCTGGCGTACGCGCGGCCATACCAGGTCGACCCTGATGATCGATATACCAATCGGCTTTTTCGCCGTCGGAAAAAGTCACGTGTCCGCTGACCATCGCATGTGGCTGGGCGATCGTGTCGACTTCGACGGTCACGACGCCTGCCCCTTGGGCGGTTTCAGCGGCGACGGCAGCCTCAGCGGGAGCAGCTTCGGCGACCGGGTCTTCTACCGGCTTGGGCTCTTCCTTCTCGACCAGGGCAAGGTTAAGGTCGTCCACGAGGAAACGGACGTCCATGTAGGTCATCGGGACCTCGAGCTGCGTCGAAAGGCGCTCTTGGATCTGCGAAAGCGTGGCGCCTTCGGCCACCCATGCGGAAACCTTGGAAATCTGTTCGGGAGTCAGTCGGGCCATAGTCGGCTAAAGTGTGGGACCCTCCGCCGATTTTCAAGCGTCTCGTCGCTTATTCGTTGGAAAAAACGCCCCCGTCCGCCAAGTTAAGTCCATGCAGTCCGAGATCAGTTGGCAAAAGCAAGGAGCGTTCACCGACATCGTGTACGAGAAAGCCGATGGTATCGCCCGTGTGACCATCAACCGCCCCTCCCGCCGCAATGCCTTCACCCCGGAGACGATTGCCGAGATGCTGAAGGCCTTCTCCGATGCGCGTGACGACGCCGCCATCGGCGTGGTGCTGCTTCGCGGCGCCAACCCGCAGGACGATGGCAAGTTCGCCTTCTGCGCTGGCGGCGACCAAAAGATCCGCGGCGACAAAAAAGGCGGCTACATGGGTAAGGATGGCGTCCCTCGCCTCAACGTCCTCGACCTCCAACGCCTCATCCGCTCGATGCCCAAGGTCGTCATCGCCCTCGTGGCCGGCTTCGCCATCGGTGGCGGTCATGTGCTCCACGTCATCTGCGACCTCACCATCGCCGCCGATAACGCGGTCTTCGGTCAGACTGGCCCGACAGTCGGTAGTTTCGACGGCGGCTTCGGCGCCTCCTACCTCGCCCGCGTCGTCGGCCAGAAAAAAGCCCGCGAGATCTGGTACCTCTGCCGCCAGTACGACGCCAAGCAGGCCCTCGAGATGGGCCTCGTGAATACCGTCGTGCCTTACGATCAACTCGACGCCGAAGGCGTGAAGTGGGCGCAGGAGATTCTCACGAAGAGCCCTCTCGCCATCCGCTGCCTGAAGTCGGCCTTCAACGCCGAACTCGACGGCCAGGCCGGCATCCAAGAACTCTCCGGCAACGCCACCCTGCTCTATTATCTTTCGGAAGAGGGCGACGAAGGTCGCGCCGCTTGGAACGAGAAGCGTCCTCCTGATTTCCGAAAATTCCCTTGGCTCCCGTAAATCCGATCCGCGTCACCGAGCGCGCGCAAAAACTCGCGACCGAGATCCTCCGTCCCGGCGATATCGCCGTCGATGGAACCGCGGGTAAAGGCCGGGATACCGCTTGTCTGGCCCAAGCCGTCGGCCCCTCTGGGCATGTGCACGCTTTCGACATCCAGCCCGAGGCCATCGCCTCCAGTCGTAATCTCCTCGAGGTCGCCGGCCTCCTCGACCGCGTCTCCCTCCACCTCCGCAGCCACGCGGAACTGGTCGACGTCCTGACGTCGGCACAGCGCGGCAAAGTGGGTGTCGCGATCTTCAATCTCGGCTATCTACCGGGAGGCGATGCCTCGATTGTCACGCAACCAGCATCGACGGACCGTGCGCTCCGCGACGCCTACGATAACCTCCGGCCCGGCGGTCGCCTCATCTGCGTCGCCTACACCGGACACCCCGGCGGCCCGGAAGAATCTGACATCGTGCTCAAGTTCGCTGAACTGCAGGCGTCCGCCGGCCTCCACGTCGAGAAAATCGGCTATTACCCTACCCCGGGTAAGCCCTGGATTCTCGTCGTGAACAAGCCATCGGCTTGAAGTCAGAAGCATTCCTTTCACTCTCTTGAGGATGACCGCCAGTCGACGCATCATCCTGACAGGGGCCACGGGTCTCATCGGCTCGGCGTTGTCCCGCCGGCTGACCGAGCTCGGCTACGAAGTCATCCCCTTCCGCTCCCGCCATGATGGATCGGGCGGCTTCAACCATCTTACGGGTCAGATCGATCGCGCAGCCCTCGAAGGCGCCTATGCGGTGATTCACCTCGCCGGCGAATCTATCGCCCAACGCTGGTCAGATGCCGCCAAAGAACGGATCATGGCTAGCCGTCGCGATGGCACCAGCCTGCTCGCCGACGCGCTCGCCCATCTCAGCCATAAACCGACGGTATTCATCTCCATGTCCGGCGTTAACCGTTACGGACTGCACCGGACCGAGACCCTCGACGAATCGTCGGTGGTCTCCTCCGCAGGTTTCCTGCCGGCCGTGACCGAAGCATGGGAAAACGCGACTCAGGCGGCTAGCGAGGGGGGTATTCGTACGGTATTACTTCGCACTTCACTCGTTCTTTCCTCCAACGGCGGTGGCTTGCAGAAGATGCTCCCCGCCTTTCGCCTCGGCCTCGGTGGTCCCATCGGCGGGGGGCAGCAAAGGATGAGCTGGATCGGCCTCCCCGACCTCATCGAACTCATCGTCTGGTGCCTGGATAACCAAGCCATCCGTGGTCCGATCAACGCCGTGGCACCCCAGACGGTCACCCAAGCCGAATTCGCCCACACCCTCGGCGCGATCCTCCATCGACCCAGCTTCCTGCCGATGCCCGCTTGGGCCCTCTCCATATTATTCGGACAGATGGGTCGCGAGACCATCCTCAGCGACCTGGCAGCCCGCCCCGCGGCCGCGCTCGATGGCGGCTTCCGCTTTGAGAAGCCGGACCTCGCTTCGGCCCTCCGCCAAGCGATTGGCGAATGATTTTGGATTGAAGGAACCGAGTCGGACAGAGATTGTCCGGCCATGGTTCGCGCTGCCTTCGTCTTCATGGTCCTGCTCCTTGTTGGTTGCGAGGACGGCTCGCGCGCCGACTCCCGCACGCTCGACGTCGAAGACGAAGATTTCCGCCAAGGCCAAAACTTCTACAAGAGCGGCGAAGTTCGCAAGGCCCTCGAGTGCTACCTTAAGGTCATCGACAAACGTAAAGGCGCCGCTGAATCGAACCTAGAAGCCGGCCGCATGTACCTCGAACTGGAGGACCCGCTCCCGGCCATCTACCACTTCAACCAGTACATCCGGATGAAGCCGACCTCCGAGCAGTCGAACCTCGTCCGCCAACTCATCAAGACTGCGGAAAAGCAGTTCATGCAAAAACTGCCTGGTCGACCGATGGAGCCCGATGCCCTCGGCGGCTCCGACCTCAACGCCAAGCTCCGTAACCTCCAGAGCGAAAACGAGAAATTGAAACGCGAACTGGCTGATTACAACCGCACCCAGAAAGGCCTCGTACTTCCGCCGAAGACCACGGGCGAGAAGCCGGCCGACAAACCGGCGGCAACGACCGAGGACGGAAAGCCTCAGCGCTTCCGCCAATACAAGGTCGCGAAAGGCGATAATCTTTCGAGCATCGCCCGCAAGATTTACGGAGAAGCCAGCCCCACCCGCATCTCCGCGATCTACAACGCCAACCGGGACAAGATGACGTCGGTCAACAGCCTGCCGAAGATCGGCACGGTGATTCTCCTTCCGGAGTAAGCCATGCGCCTGACGCGCATCCGAGCCGCCGATTTCCGCAACCTGACCTTCGCGGACGTCTCCACGGACGCCCCTCGCGTGTTCCTGCTCGGCGATAATGGCCAAGGGAAGACCAACCTCCTCGAGGCCGCCGCGCTGGTCTCTTCGTTCCGCTCTTTCCGCACGACCGACATCGCACCGCTCGTCCGTGCGGGTTGCACTGAGGCCCGCCTGCGCCTCGATGTGCGGCTTTCCCCGGTGGAAAACGCCGAGGTTGAGATCCGCCTCGCCAAAGGTTCGCGTAAAGCCCTGCTCAATGGCACGCCGGTCGCTTCGGTCGCCCAGCACCTTGGGCAATTCCCGACCATCGTCTTCTGCTCCGACGACCTTCGCCTCGTGCGCGGTTCGCCCTCTAACCGCCGTCGCTGGCTCGATGCTGCCATCGGCGGCACCGATGCCGCCTATCTCACCGCGGTCCGCGACTACGGTCGCGCCCTCGACGGGCGTAACGCACTTTTGAAGTCAGCCGTCCGCTCCGACGAGGAACTGCGCGCCTTCGAGAAAGCGATGCTCGCGCCGGCCCAGCTCATCGCCGCGACCCGCTCCCGTATTTTGCCCGAACTCGCCGTAACCTTGCGCGATGCCTGCGCCCGCGCGGGCTTTCCCGATCAGGGCGCGGACTTGGTCTACCAACCTGACGTCGGTGCTGATCAACTCGTTGAGATCTGGGCGAAGACGCGCGTCGCCGATCTCGCCACGGGTACGACTCTTCGCGGGCCACAGCGCGACGACTTCGGCATGCTTTTCGCCGGCAAGGATGCGTCCGACTACGCCTCCGAAGGCCAACAACGCCTGCTCGTCCTGGCCCTCTGCCTCGCCCGCCTCCAACGCGATACCCTGCTCGCCCCCACGCCGCCGGTCATCCTGGCCGACGATGTCCTCGGCGAACTCGACGATACCCGCCGCCGGGCCTTCTGGAACGAAGTCGGGGAAAAGCATCAGGTTATCGCGACTGGCACCGTCCCCCCGCCCTCCGGCGACTGGCTGACCTACCGGGTCTCCGGGGGCAGCTACCTTCAGGCCTGATTTTGGCGTTGTTTTATAGGAAACTGACCCCTTGGATGGGGGCATGTCGGACTTCCTTCTCTACGCCTCCGTGGTGGCCCTCTTCCTCGTCTGCATCCTAGTGGTCCTCGTGATCCTGATGCAGCGACCCAGCGCCAACGCCGGTATGGGCTCAGCCCTCGGTGGTGGCGCCGCTGAAACCGTCTTCGGTGGCGAATCCGCCAACGTCCTCTCGAAGATGACCACGACCCTCACGGTCATCCTCTTCATCCTTAGCTTCGGTCTCTACCTCGGCTTCGTCGCCCGCGAAAAGCCGGTCACCAAGGCCCTCGACGCCAAGGCCACCGCCCCTATCGCTGCTCCGGTCGCTCCCGCTCCCGCTGCCACTGCGCCCGCCGCTCCCAAGGCTCCGGTTGCCACCCCGACCACCCCTGCCCCTGCTGCCGCCAAGCCCCAGTCCACCCCGGCTCCAGCCGCGACGACTCCGGCGAAGCCCGCTGCTCCGGCTCCGGCCAAGTAAGCCTGAGTGAGAACCCGACTGCTCAGCCTGTCTGTCCGCTGGGTAGCGTGTCTCATCGCACTCGGCTGCTTCGCGCAATCGCGGGTCCCTTCCGCCCCGGCGCTCGATCAGCTGACGCCCGAGCAAGGCCAGGCCTTCCTCGCGGGCTTCCGCACCGCACGGCTGAACAGCGCCCTCTGCCTGCGCTTCGAAATCGTCCATAAGCCACGCAAAGGCGAATCGCTGCCCGCGGTCAAAGGCACGCTCTGGGCCGCGTCGAAGGGCTCAGACCAACTCCTCCGTGGCGAGATCAATGACGCTCAAGGCAAGCCCGCCTTGGCCTTTATCACCGTCAAGTCGGCCCAAGGTAGCCGCGTCTGGGTCTCCCGCCACGGCGCCCCCGCCCAGGAACTCGACAACAAGACTCCGCTCATCCCCCTCGCGGAGGGACTCATCCTCACGCCGTTCGACCTCCAGCTGCCCTTCACGCATTGGCCGGCCACGGCCTACCTGACCACCGAGAAACGGCGTCGTCCGGTGCACACCTTCGACGCGCTCAATCAAATCGGCCACGAACCCGCGAAGGTGAACTACGCGATCGACCATGTCTACGGCGTGCTCATCCAGGCGACCAGTTTCGATGCGAACGGCAAAAAGACGCGTACGCTGCAGGTCGAGGAATTCTCGAAGGTCGACGGGCAGTGGATGCTCGCCGCGTGCAGCCTGCTCGACGAAACCACGCGCGACGCTGACCTGCTCCGCATTACCGAGGCCGCCTTTGGCGAACTGCGCGGGTCGATGATCTTCGAGCCCGCCACGCTCGCCGAGGCCGCCGAACAACCGACCACCTTCAAAAAACTGTGAAGACCCAAGTCACTGCCAGCCAGGTCGCCCGCTTCTGCGATTTACTCACCAACGGTAAAAATATCGCCGACTTCGAAGGTTCCCGCAACGGCCTCCAGCACAAGGGTACGCGTCCGGTGCGCAAGGTGGGCTCGGCCGTGGACGCCGGAGCCAAGGTCTTCGCCGAAGCCGCCCGTCGCGGCGTGGACTTCCTGATCGTCCACCACGGGATGTACTGGCGACCCGTTTCACCCGAACGCGAAGTCCGCTCCATGCGCAAGGCGGCCCTGAAGAAGGCTGGCCTGTCGCTCTACTCCAGCCACCTGCCGCTCGACGCGCACCCGGCCATCGGCAACAACGCGCTGATCGCCCAAGACCTCGGCCTGAAGGTCGTCGATTGGTTCGTGGACTACGAAGGCCTGCCCATCGCCTGCATCTGCCAGGGAATCTCCCGCACGACGCTGCGCAAGCGCCTCAAGGCCTCCTACCCAGAAACCTACAAGGGCATCGAATTCGGTTCGGCTAAGCCGAAGAAGATCGCGATCCTGAGCGGCAGTGGCCGCAGCGCGCTCAGTCACCTTAAGGCCGAGGGCTGTGACACGCTCATCACCGGCGAGCTGCGCGAAGAACATTTCAATGAAGCGCACGAGCAGGGTTGGAATCTCTATCCCTGCGGACACTACGCCACCGAGACTTGGGGCGTGAAAGCGCTCGCCGCCGCGGTGGCGGCGGAGTTCGGCGTGAAGTGGGAATTCATCCCCACGAGCAATCCGCTCTGATGGCCCGCGGACGGCTAGCCCCGACCCCGACCGGCTATCTGCATGTAGGCCACGCCCGCACGTTCGCCCTCGCTGCCGCCCGCGCCGCCAGCGGGATGCTGATCTACCGCACCGAAGACCTCGATGCGGGACGCTGCCGTCCAGAGTTCGCCGAGGCGGCCATCGAAGACCTGCGCTGGCTCGGCCTAAAGTGGTCGGAAGGTCCTGATGTCGGCGGCCCGCATGGTCCTTACGTGCAGTCGCAACGCCTGCCCTGGTTCCGCGACGTCTGGTCGCAGTTACAGGCGACCGGCACGATCTATCCGTGCGACAAGTCACGTAAGGATGTCGAACGCAGTCTGACCGCCCCTCACGCGGAGGATGACGCCGAGCCCATCTTCCCGCCCTCTCTCCGTCCGCCCTTAGACGCTGGCCGCGAGGCTCACGAACCAGGTCCGACCAACTGGCGATTCCGCGTCCCGGATGGCGAGACCATCACCTTCATCGATGCGCTCCAAGGCCCGCAAGAGTTCGTCGCCGGACGTGACTTCGGCGACTTCCTTGTCTGGCGTAAGGACGGCTTCCCCGCCTACGAACTCGCCGTCGTCGCCGACGATCACGCCATGGGCATCACCGAAGTCGTCCGCGGCGCGGACCTCCTCCTCTCGACGGCCAGACAGATTCTACTCTATCGGGCGCTCGGCTGGACGGCCCCGACCTGGGCGCACGCGCCCCTGATCGTCGACGCCGAGGGTATGCGACTCGCCAAGCGCACCGCTGGACTTTCGATCCGCGAGCTTCGCCAAAGAGGAAAGACTCCGGAGGAAGTCCTCACGGCGCCCTTGAAACAGCTGTTAAGCTAGAGGCTTAAGCGCCCTTCTTCGAGTCGGCCGGCACCTTAGGTGCGGAGCCCTTCGGAGCGGAGCCCGGAGCGCTGGTCGCACCGGAGGCAATCTTCTCGCGGAAGGCCTTGAAAGGCTTGCCCAGAGTCTCATCGCCAGCCGTGAGCGCCAGGGCTTCGTCAATATACTTGAGCGCCTGTTCCTTGGCCGTCGGGTCGATCATGATCAGGATGCGGGCCTTATTGAAAGGCAGCACCGCTTTACGCGAGCCTGTGACGTCGGCGAACATCTCTTCGAGCGAAGCCTCCGCGGCCTTGAAGTCCTTGGCTGCGATGGCGTCGTTGATCTTCTGGCCCAGTATGCGGCTCTTGGCCGAACGGTCGGCCGCGGATTTCTGCTCCTGCTCGAGGGCAGCCTTACCTTCCGGGGTGTTCTTGAACGAGGCTAGCTTATCGAGATATTCCTTCGCGGTCTGTCCGCCGAAACCACCGACGCGACCGAAGACCTCGCCAGACTTAGCGTCGAGCAGGAGGATGGTCGGAAAACTGTTCACTGCATACTTCTGCTGCCACTCGCGGTTCTTGCCCTTTACCTCGGCGCTCTGCGGCTTGTTGCGCGGGTAATCCAGTTCGACCAGTACGTACTTAGAAGCGACCGCGGCGAACTCAGCTGACCCAAAGACCACCTTATGCAGCTGAATGCAAGGCGGGCACCAGTCGCTGCCGGTGAAGTCGACGAGCAAGGGCTTATTCTCCTTCACGCCCTGGGCTTTGGCGGCCTCGAGATCGGTCAACCAGGTGACTTCGGCACGCGCCGTGATGGTCGCGAGGAATAGGAAAGTCAGGATGAGTTTCTTCATGAGAGGGATTATTTCTTGGCCTTGTCGGCGGCCTGGGCGGCAGCGACCTGGGCGCGGAACTGCTTCAGCTCGCCGGTGAGCTCGGCGGGATTGTCCGCAATGACTTCGTCGAGCACCTTGAGCACGGCGGCATGGTCGCCCGGCTTACAGGTCTGGACGCTGCCCACGCGGGCGTTGACGGAAAGGGTCACCTTGGCAGCGCCGGTGACGGCCTTGTCCTTGATGAACTTGGCGATCGCGGCCTCCGCGGCGGCGAGGTCCTTCTTCTCAAGGTGGGGGGTGATGAGCTTTTCGAGCTCTTCACCGTAAATGCGCACCAGGCCCTCGTCCTTCTTGGTTTGGGCGAAAGCCTTACGTCCTTCGGCGGTGTTGGCCTTCCGCAATTCGGCGAGATGAGCGAGATACTTGACGGGACCGCCGGCCTCGTAGCCCGTCTGGGCGAAAGGGACGCCGTTCGAGTCCAGCAGGAGGATCGTCGGGAAGCCTTCGATCGCGAACTTCTCGGCCCAGACCTTATTCTTAGCCTTCGCCTCGGGGCTCTGCTGCTTCTTCTGAGGGTAGTCGAGTTCGACGAGGACGAAATCCTTCGTGGCCGCGACGAACTCCTTCTGGTCGAAGACTTCCTTCTTCAGGCGGATGCACCAGCCGCACCAGTCGCTGCCGGTGAAGTCGACCAGGATGGCCTTCTTCTCGGCCTTGGCGACCTTGATGCCTTCATCGAGATCGGTTAGCCATGAGACCCGTTCGGAGGCCACTTCCGTCTTCGGGGCGGTGGCTTCTCCCTTCTTAGGCTTGGAGTTATCACATCCGGAGAAGACAGCGCTCAGGCAGAACGCGAAAATGACGAGTAAACGGCGGGGCATCCCTCAACGATGCTCTGCCGCCTAAACGAGGCAACCTGCAATCAGCCAACCCTGCGTTGCCAATATGAAGTTTATCCCTCACTTAACCCCCATGGCCGGCACCCGCATTATCCTCGTCGACAACGGTTCTTATGAACCGGCGGCAACGTCAGCCCTCCGCGGACTGGCCCAGGAAGTCAGCAAGCTCATCGGCCAACCCGTTCTGCCCGTCTCGACGATGCACTCGACCAAGATCGACCCTGCCCTGCTCGGCGGCCAGCCCGCCGTCATATTCGAAGGCGCCGTGCAGCAGGCCAAACTCGACGGCATTGACGAGATCGTGGTAATCCCTCTCTTCATCGGCCCCAGCCGTGCGATCACCGAATACCTGCCGAAGGTCTTCGCCGACGCCCAGCCTGGCGCGATGAAGCTCAGCATCCGGGAGCCGCTCTTCGGACCGGAGCTAATCAGCATGCTGATTGATAACTTGAAGGCGACCGGCTGGACCAAGGGTAGCGGCACGGTCTACCTTTGCGATCACGGCTCCCCCATTCCTGAAGTGACGCGTTGCCGCAACTTCTTCGCCGTCGCACTTCGTAATCAACTCGACCTGAAGGACGACGAACTGATCGCCTGCTCGATGGAGCGACGAGATGGTCTGGAATATGACTTCAACAAGCCCTTACTCGAAGACGCGTTACAACAGGCCAAGGGCGAGGCTGTCATCCTGATGCTTTTCCTACTACCCGGCCGTCATGCCGGAGGGGATGGCGACGTCGCGACCATCGCCAAGGAACACACCCCCGACGGCCTGCGCTGGAAGCTCAGCCCGTTGCTCGGCACCCACCCCGCCCTGCCCGCGCTACTCTCCCGTCGACACCTTCACTCTCCCAATTTCAAGACCACCAAGATTGCGGCCATCTCCGCGCTGCTCGCCACGGGATTGCTGCCCGTCTTAGGCAGCATACCCGCCCCGAAAGACCAAGGAGCAGGAGCGAGCCTCATGATCTGGCTCGGAGCATTTGCCGTGATCTTCATGGTCCTCTTCCTCTTCTTATGGGCTAAGGCCTGGAAGAAGTCCTGAACTCAGGCGAACGCCGCGATGCGGCCCATGAGGCCGGCATGACGAGGCGGAGCGACGACCGCGCCGACGACCGCGATGAGCGGTGTGGGCAACACGGAAACATCGACCTTACCAGAAGCGAGATCGGTCAGCGTGGTGAGCACGTCCGACGCGCCATCCTGCGAGACCTTTGAAAGTAAACGAAT
Source organism: uncultured Opitutia bacterium (assembly GCA_937875975.1). Classification (GTDB taxonomy): domain Bacteria; phylum Verrucomicrobiota; class Verrucomicrobiia; order Opitutales; family UBA953; genus UBA953. Next base: position 13,094 of record CALEEU010000201.1, read on the forward strand.
CGGCAAATCAGCCTGAGCGCCCGCGGCGATAAGCTTCACGGCGACGGACGGCAGCGCCTTCGCGCCCATGTAGAGACAGAGCGTGGCGCCGGTCTCGATGTGTGCCTTCCAATTCTGATCGGTGCCATCGGCGCAGTGGCCAGTCAGGAACGTAACGGAGGCGGCCTTGCCGCGATGCGTGAGCGGGAACGCGGCGTCAGCGCCCGCAGCCGTCGCGGCGGTGATGCCGGGAACGACTTCGAAAGGAATGCCATGGGCGGCGAGGTGATCCATCTCTTCGCCGAGACGACCAAAGATACCTGGGTCGCCGCCTTTGAGCCGGACGATGAGACCACCCTGACGTGCTTCCCGCACGATCACGGCGTTAATCTCGTCCTGGGTCATCGAGTGGACCCCGCAGCGCTTGCCGACCGGCACGATCTTGGTCGTCGCTGGAATCTCTTCCAAAAGGGCATCCCCCGGCAGGGCGTCATGGATCACGACATCCGCCTGCTTGAGCAGACGCAGACCCCTGACGGTGATCAGGTCCGGGGCTCCGGGTCCTGCACCGACGAAGGCCACCCGGCCGATGTCACAATTTACCATTTATTTAAACTTGACCCCTATTTATGTAATCCTAACTCATCTTATCAAGTATTAAATCATGGACCCTATCTCCGGCAAGCCCCTGGCTAAGAACGAACT
>CALEEU010000202.1 GCA_937875975.1 uncultured Opitutia bacterium
GTCTTCCGTCCCGTCATCGCTAGCGCTTTCTTCCCGGATGACGCGAAGTTTGAAATCCTCGGTGGCGCCATGAAGAAGAGCAAGATGACCTACGAGCTCTTCGAAGTCGCCCGCCTGATCCTCGACAAGGAAGACCGTCTCTCGATCGTCATCCGCCACCTCGAAGCCGAACAGCGCCCCGACGCCCTGCTCGCGGTCTCCGTGCCCGACGGCCATCCCTTCCTCAGCGAAGGCGACGCGGTCTCGCACGTGATGTCCCGCCACCTCGACAAGTTCTTCGACGTCGTCGAAGTCGAAGTCGAAGCCCCCAAGGGCTCTTTCCTGATGGTCGCGAAGTGCTCGCAGACGGGCAAGCTGCTCGGCGCCCCGACGCACCACAGCTACCAGCGCAACCTCCGCGAACACCACGCCCGCCATTGCCCGAACGTGCCGTTCGACGCCTTTAAGGGCCGCCTCGAGATGGTCCGCGAACAGGAACAGATCGACGCCTGGCTGAAGTCGATGTCCACCCGCAGCGAATACGCTCCGAAGGACCGCAAGGAAGGCGAACCTGAGCGACTCGAGTCCCTCGACGCCGCCCGCGGCTTCCTCCAGGCCTTCCGCAAGGACCTCGTGGTGAAAACCCATCCGTGGGTCCGCTTCGCCGGTCGCCTGCTCGAAGAACTCAATCCCGGCCCGCTCCGCGACTCCGTCCGCTACGCCCTCGAACAGCAGCGCGCCTTCCCCCTCGACACCGCCAACGGCATCCGTGGCCGCCTCCGCAAGGAAGGCTTCCATCTTTATAAGAAGGGCTCCAAGGGCATCACCTACGCGTGCTCCGTCCGCCGTCGCTGCCGCGACCCGAAGTCCACCTTCAGCGATCCGATGGCCAAGCTCTTCGACTCGCTCGACCGCAAACCGGCCCAGCAGGCGAAGGACCTCGTCCTTGCGCTCGCCGGCGAGAACGCCGAAGACGCCGCCAAGACGCAGGTGCTCACGGACCTTTCTTTCCTCATTGGCGAAGGCTACATCGCCAACCTCCCCGACGGCCGCCTCTTCGCCCAGCCCATCCTGAGCAGTCAGGCCCAGGCCAAGGAAGAAGCCGCCAACGACGAGGCCGCGGACGAAGCGAAGTAAGCGCGCAGGCGCTTTGCTAAAGGTAGGGGCAGCACCGCGTGCTGCCCTTATTGTTTTGGTAGGCCGCCGCATGGTGGCCCAAGGTAGGGGCAGGACTACGTCATGCCCATCGATACGGAAAGGGCGCGGCGTAGCCTCGCCCCTACCATCGCGTTCACCATCCGGCGAACGCACGAGGTCAGCACACGGTGCTGCCCCTACCCCAAGGCAATCCCAACCGCTAACCGCCAACCGCTATCCGCGACTACCAGTTACCGCTTATTTCCAATTCTCCCCGATCCAAGCCGTGGGCAGCACGCGGCGATACCACTTGCCACTGCGGCCGACGAGCGCGTCGGGCGGATTGGGCAGGCCATGGAAGACGACAATCTTCGCACCTTCGGGAATCTCGGGCGTCTGCCAGAACGAGAACGGGAAATATTTCACGCAGTGCTTCTTGAAGCTGCGGCACCAGGTCTCCGGCCAGTAGCTGACTTTGCCCTGCGCACTGAGGTGCGCGGTGAGGAACTCCTGCTCGTTGCGGTGACGCTTGCGGACGGCGTCCAGATTCGTGCGGAAATAGTCAAGGACGTCGGGATACGTGCCGGCGCGCCAGCGGTAGACCGACGAGTTGCCGGTATAGTCGCCCTTCTGCCAGTCGCGGATAATCAGGAAGTCGCCGGGCTGCGCGAAGAACGCGTCCATGTTGCCGACGATGACGATGTCGATGTCGAGGAAGAGGATGTCGCCTTTGAGTTCCGGGCCGCCGGGAGTAGTCAGCGCGGGCGAGAACGAGACGAGCTTGGTCCAACCGCGCTCTGGGGCGCCGGCGGGTAGCTCGAGACTGGGAATGGGGAACGTCTCAATACCGGCGTTGAGGCCGGTCTTATCATCCGTCAGGCACACGAAGCGATACGGTATGGTCAGGTGACGGCTCACCATGGAGTGAAGCCGGTTCACGTATTCCGGGCCGTACTTCTTACCCCACTTCATGCAAAGGATGGTCGCCATGCTGCCGTCAGCGTGGGGATTCCTCGCCGAGGCTCCAGCCTCTTTCCTATGACAGCCTGGT
>CALEEU010000203.1 GCA_937875975.1 uncultured Opitutia bacterium
CGGCGGTAGTCCTGGCGTTTGGCTTGCTGGATCTCGGCGAGACTGGGTTCGGTCGCGGGGTCGCCGAGTAGGCCTTGGTCTCGGGATGTCTCGCTCCAGGCCGTTAAAGCGGCGCTTTGCCTGCGGATGGTTTCGGCGTTCGCAGGATCGGCGGAGACATCGCGGACCCCCAACGCGTCGGCCTTGAGGTCATAGAACTCGAACTCCGGACGTTGCGGCGCGAGCCAGCGGGCGGGGAAGGGTTCGAGTTTGCCGGTCGCTTGCAGGACGCGCAGCAGAGGCATCCCCGGATAACTGTCTTCCTTGTAGCTCGACCAGTTGAGACGCGAGACCGAGGTCAGGTGATTGCGGACGAGCAGGGTGTCCGGGCTGATGAGGGCCCGGATGCGGTCCATGGCGTCGCCGCATCGGTCGCGGGCGGCGAAGAGGTGCGGTCGATCGGCGGGCACGCCTTGCAGTACCGGGCGACCTTCCATCCAGGCCGGCAACGGCTGACCGGCCGCCTTGAGCACGGAGGGGGCCAGGTCGATGAGGCTGACCAAACCCGTCTCCACGCTGCGAGGCGTCACGCCGGGTCCGCGGATCAGCAGAGGAACCTGCAGGCCTTCCACGCTCAGCCATTGTTTGCCCCAAGGCATCGGACGTCCGTGGTCGGCGAAGAACATCACCAAGGTATTTTGCAGGACGCCTTCGGCTTCCAGTTGCGCGAGGATGGCGCCGACGCGTTGGTCGACGACTTCGACGCTGCGCTCATACGCATACCAGTCGCGGCGGCTCAGCGGGTGCTCAGGGTAATTCGACGGGAGCTTGATGGCCGCCAGGGCGGCCTCATCGAACTGCGTGGGAATGGGGAAGGGCCGATGCGGTTCGGTGATCTGGAACTGGGCGAAGAAGGGCTGGCCCGGGCGACGCTTCCGCCAGTCGTCACCATTGAAGAGGACCTTGGGGTCGTGGGCGAAGTTGTAGTGGGTCTTGCCCTTGGTGATGGCGCGGCCGTTGCGCTGGCTGCCGGGCGCGGCGCAGTTAGTGACAAACCAGCCCGCTTCACGGAGGAGGGTCGGCAGCGGCTTGTAGGGAGCCGGGAGCGGCTGGGGGTTCTCCGTGTCGTGCGGGTGCAACCCGGTCGTCGTCTGGTAGCATCCGAGGATGAACGCCGAACGCGAAGAGCTGCAGACCGGAGCGGTGGCGTAGGCTCGAGCGTAGCGTCTTCCTTCGGTGGCTAGCCGGTCGAGGTTCGGCGTTTTCACGCCAGCGTACCCGTAAGCCGCGATGTCCGGAGACATGTCGTCCGCGATGATCCAGACGATGTTGGGCGGCGGAGACTCGGCCGCGAGCGCGCCAGGCGCACTCGTCCACAGCAGGGCGGCGATAGCGAGCAACCGGATCATTTCGCGGCTTTCAGTTTCGCGAGCAGGAAGTCCGTGGGCGTGGCGTGCTTAGGATTGGCGAGCCCGCGATAATGCAATTCGGCGGAGACGCCCTTGGTCGCGCAGTGTTCGGCGAGCTTGGCGCCGAAGTTCGCGGT
>CALEEU010000204.1 GCA_937875975.1 uncultured Opitutia bacterium
AGGCCAGGAAGAAGAGCGTGAGGAAGCGCATCGGGGTAACGTTAAGACAGCACACCTAGGGGGATGTGCCAAACAAAGAAGCGGCCGAGGGGCCGCTTCTTAAGACCGATATGACCGAAACGCTTAGGCGATGGCCTGCGTGTAGAGCTCGTTGGCCTTCTTCCAGTCGACGACCTTCCAGAAGGCGTCCACGTAGTCGGGACGGCGGTTCTGATACTTGAGGTAGTAGGCGTGTTCCCAGACGTCGAGGGCGAGCACCGGGGTGCCGTTCACGTCAGCGACGCCCTTCATGAGGGGGCTGTCCTGGTTCGGCGTGGAGGTCACGGCGATGGACTTGTCGGCCTTGACGATGAGCCAGGCCCAGCCGGAACCGAAGCGGGTGGTCGCAGCGGCTTTGAAGGCAGCCTTGAGGCCCTTCTCGCCTTCGAGTCCACCGAAAGCCTTCTGGATGGCTTCGCCGAGAGCGCCGACGGGTTCGCCGCCGCCGTTCGGGGAGATGATGTTCCAGAAGAAGGTGTGGTTGGCGTGGCCACCAGCGTTGTTGCGGACGGCGGTGCGGATGGACTCAGGCACCTTGGAGAGGTCGGCGATGAGGGCGTTGATGTCGGCCGGAGCGGCGAAGCCGGCTTCCTTGGCGAGGGCGGCGTTCACGTTGGTGACGTAAGCGTTGTGGTGCTTGCCGTGGTGAATCTCCATCGTCGCTTGGTCGATGTGCGGCTCGAGAGCAGCGTGAGGGTAGGGCAGGGGCGCGAGGGTGTAGCTCATGGTTTTGGTGGAAGAGGATTGGGCGGCGAGGGAAGCGGTGCTGAGCGCGGCGGCGGCGAGAGAGGCTTTGCTGATGAAGTCGCGTCGATGCATGGGGTGAGAGTAGGGCGTCTCGAGTTTGGAGTATAGGACTATATTCCAGCCGATAGGGGAAGAGGTTGCGGAAAGCCTGCCGGGGTCAAGCCGGGGCGGAAGAATCGCGCCCACGCTTCATGTTAAAGTAGGCCTGAAGGATCTCACGGCAGGGTTCTTCGAGGACGCCGGAGGTCACTGAGACGCGGTGGTTGAGCTTCGGGAGGCTGTGGAGCTCGGTCGCTCCGCCCATGCAGCCCATCTTCGGGTCGCCCCAGGCGAAGACCACGCGATTGAGCCGGCTCATGATCGTGGCGCCGGAGCACATCGGGCAGGGCTCCTTGGTGACGTAAAGGTTGCACTCGTTGAGACGCCAGTCGCCTATCTTCTTGGCGGCTTGCGTGATCGCCAGCATCTCGGCGTGGGCAGTCGGGTCGTTGGCACGTTCGACTTCGTTGTGGGCCGCCGCGATGATCTCGCCGCCGCGTTCGATGATCGCCCCGATCGGGACTTCATCGATGCGCCAGGCGTCGACCGCGAGGTTGAAGGCGAGGGCCATGTAGAAGGCGTCGTCCCGGTTGAGCTGCGAAGGGCGCATCTTCTCGAACGGGCAAATCAGCCCGGGGCGGGGGGTCGAAGCGTCTCCTTCCATGGCGGGCAGGATTGCCCCTGTAAGGCCCATGGCAAGAGGGGAGGCGGGCCTCACTACGGTGATTGACTCTCCCGAAGGTTCGGGATGCACTGCCGCCCATAAGGCATGGCTGAAGAACCCGTTATCGAACTCGAAGGCAAGATCCTGCAGGTGCTTCCTGGCACCATGTTCCGGATCGAGCTCCCCAACAAGCACGTGGTGCTGGGACGTATCTCCGGCCGCCTCCGCAAGAACTTCATCCGGATCAACCCGGGCGACCGCGTGAAGGTCGAGATGACCCCTTCGGACCTGACGACCGCTCGCATCATCTTCCGCCTCAGGGATTCGGCTCCGCGCCTCGGACCCCCGCCCAAGCGCCGCTATTAAGCCCTTTGAAGACCCGGTTATGCCGGGTTTTTTATTGCGAAGGGGAGGGGGTTAATTCACTCATGTTGACTTAACAACCCCTCAATACCCATGGCCATCTACAACAGCGTCCTCGACACCATCGGTCACACCCCGCTCGTCCGCCTGAACAAGGTCACCGAAGGTCTTCATGCCGAAGTCTTGGTGAAGCTTGAATTCTTCAACCCGCTCTCGAGCGTCAAGGACCGTATCGGTCGCGCCATGATCGATGCGGCCGAGCGCGACGGCCGCCTGAAGCCGGGTGGCACCATCGTCGAGCCGACCTCCGGCAACACCGGCATCGCCCTCGCCTTCGTCGCCGCCGCCCGCGGTTACCGCTGCATCCTCACGATGCCGGAGACGATGTCCGTGGAACGTCGCGTCCTCCTTCGCCTCCTGGGCGCCGAGATCGTCCTGACTCCTGGTGCGAAGGGCATGCGCGGCGCCATCGAGCGTGCGACGCAGCTTCGCGACGAGATCGGTGCGAACGCTTTCATGCCGATGCAGTTCGACAACCCGGCCAACCCCGAAGTGCATCGTCGCACCACGGCGGTCGAAATCTGGGACGACACCGACGGCAAGGTTGACGCGATCGTCTCCGGCGTCGGCACGGGCGGCACCATCACGGGCATCGCTTCCGTGATCAAGGGTAAGAACCCCAAGTTCCGCGCCATCGCCGTCGAGCCCGCCGCTTCTCCGGTCATCACGCAGACCATGGCCGGCCAGCCCGTCCAACCTGCTCCTCATAAGATCCAGGGCATCGGCGCCGGCTTCGTTCCGAAGAACTGCGACGTCTCCCTGATCGATGAAGTCATCCTGGTCACCAACGAGGACGCCTTCGCCATGGCCCAGGAAGTCTCCATCCGCGAAGGCCTCGCGGTCGGTATCTCTGCGGGCGCTAATATCTGGGCCGCCCTCCAGCTCGCCAAGCGTCCGGAATATGCCGGCAAGCGCATCGTCACGATCGCCTGCTCGCCGAGCGAGCGCTACCTCTCGACCGCCCTGGCCGAGAAGGTGCGCGCCGAAGTCACCGCGCTGACCGCCTCGTAAGCCGAGGTCCAGCTCGTCCTGAAGGCCCGTGTCGCAAGACCCGGGCCTTTTTGTTTGGGGCGTTCGCCGTATGGTGAACGCAAGGGTAGGGGCGGGACTACGCCACGCCCTAGGGCACGTCGTAGTCGTGCCCCTACCTTCGGCCACCGTTCGGCGGCCGAGATGACTGAATCGATGACAGATCCGAGCCCCAGCCAATCATCCGGTCTCCGGTTTCCCTTTGAGTTATGCAGCGTTGCGTGGTGCTGTCCCTACCTGGGACTAGGTTTGCCTGATGCTTTCTCCTTGAAGCTTTCCCCTGATAAGTGAACATCCGTTCACTTATGTTGGACATGCGTACTTTGCAGGGTTTCGAGGCCCGGCGGCCGCTGGCCCTGCCGTTGCTCGGCACGCGCGCGGTCGCGGGGTTCCCGTCGCCGGCCGACGACCACATGGAGCGCCGGCTCGATCTGAACGAGCACGTGGTGCGTAACCCCATCTCGACGTTCTTCCTCCGGGTCGACGGCGATTCGATGTCGGGCGCGGGCATCCTTACCGGTGACCTCATCGTGGTGGATAAATCGCTCTCGGCTCGCGCGGGTACGATCGTGGTCGCCGAGGTCGGTGGCGAATTCACGGTGAAGCACCTGGAGCGTGACCACGCTGGCGCCTGGAGTCTGCGGGCCGACAGCCCGCGCTGGCCCGGCTGGTCGTTGCCTTTCACGCCGGAATGCCGTATCTGGGGGACGGTGGTCGCCGTCGTGCGCCGCTGCTGACGCCATGCTCCGCGCCCTTGCTGACTGCAATAACTTCTACGCCTCCTGCGAGCGTGCGCTGGATCCTTCGTTGATCGGCGTGCCGATCGTGGTGCTCTCGAACAACGACGGCTGCGTGGTCGCGCGTTCGTCCGAAGCCAAGGCGCTGGGCATTCCGATGGGCGCACCGTATTTCGAAGTCCGTCGTACTTGCGAAGCCCATGGCGTCCGGATCTTCTCTTCCAACTTCTCGGTCTACGGCGATTTCTCGGAACGCGTCATGGCCGCCCTCGGCGAGCAGGCGCGCGACCTCGAGATTTATTCGGTCGACGAAGCTTTCCTTGGCTTTCCCGATATGCCCGACGCGGATGCGAAGGCCTTGGGGCTGCGCATCCGGGCCGATGTCTTGAAGCGCACGGGTATCCCGATTTCGCTGGGGATGGCCCCGACGAAGGTGCTGTGCAAACTGGCGAATGAGCGAGCCAAGGCCGATAAGTCCAGCGGCGGCGTGATCATCGTGCCGGCCTCGGTCGAAGGACGCACGGCGTTCCTGCGCGGTGTGGAAGCCGAGGACGTCTGGGGCGTCGGCCCCGGCCTGGCGGCGCGTTTCCGTTCGCATGGCATCATCTCGGCCATCGACCTCGCCGAGGCCGACCCAGGTTTTATCCGCCGAATCGCCGGCGTGGTCGGCGAGCGTCTCGCCCTCGAGTTACGCGGCATCTCCTGCCATGATATCGTCGAGGACGCAGGTCCGCGGAAGAGCGTGCTCGTCTCGCGTTCCTTCGGCCGCCCCATCACCGACGCGTTCGAACTCTCCGAAGCCATCGCCGCGCACGCCGCGCGCGCGGCGGAGAAACTGCGCGAAGACGGTCTGGTCGCTTCTTCTATCGTCGTCTTCATCCGCACCAACCAGCATCGCATCGATCAGGAGCAGTATCGCGGTGATGAGATGGAGCCGCTCGATCCTCCGACCGACGACGCCCGCGCGATCTGCGGCGCGGCGGCCCGCGCGCTCGCCCGCGTCCGCCGCGACGGCTACATGTATAAGCGGGCCGGGGTGATGTTGCAGGGCCTGACGCCCGCCGACGTCGTCCAGCCTTCCTTGCCCGGCATGGGCGGTGAGATCGATCCCAACAAGGACCGCCTCATGAAGGCCGTCGACGCCTTGAACCATAAGCTCGGCCGCGATGCCGTGCGCCTCGCCAGCACCGGCTTCGAACGGGAGTGGAAAGGGAAGGCCGAACTCCAGTCCGGTGCCTCGCTTTCCGACCCCG
>CALEEU010000205.1 GCA_937875975.1 uncultured Opitutia bacterium
GAATCTCTCGCCAAGCAGAAGAAGTCGCCGACCGCCCCCTCGCTCCGGCTCACGCTCGAACGCGGCCAGGTCAAGAAGCCCAAGGTTTAAGACCTAGGCCCCTGCGGTTCCCTTTGACCCAGGCCCGCCGACGGCTATTGCTACAAGCCGAAGTCCGATGTCCACCCGTCCCATCCTCCTCGGCGTCAATATCGACCACGCCGCGACGCTCCGCCAAGCTCGCTACCGCGGCGCGCACATGTCGCCGCATGCGGAGCCCGACGTCGTGGCCTTCACGCGCGAAGCCCTCGCCGGCGGCGCCGACGGCATCACGCTCCACCTGCGCGAAGATCGCCGTCATATCCAAGACGCCGACGTCCATGCGATCGCCGCAATCCCGGGCATCCGTCTCAATCTCGAGATGGCCTGCACCTCTGCGATGACGGCGTTCGCCCTGAAGCTCCGTCCCGCCGCCGTCTGCCTCGTCCCGGAATCCCGCGAAGAGGTCACGACCGAAGGCGGGCTCGACGTCGCCGGCCAGCTCACCCGCGTCCGCGAGACGACCCACGCCCTGAAGGCCGCCGGCATCGAGGTCTCGCTGTTCATCGGACCGGATGCTCCCCAGATCGAAGCCGCCGTCGCCGTCGGCGCGCCGGTCATCGAACTCCACACCGGGGCCTTCGCCAACGCCTGGAAATCCCCCACCGCCGAAGCCGAACTCGTCCGTCTAAGCGTCGCCTGCGAACAGGCCCATGGTCTCGGGCTCATCGTCAACGCCGGTCACGGCATCAACTACGACAATATCCGGGCGATCCTGACGCTCCCTCACCTGAACGAACTGAACATCGGCCACTCGATCGTCGCCCACGCGCTCTTCACGGGCATCCGCGGCTCCGTCGCGGAGATGAAGGCGCATCTGACGCAGAAGGCATGAACCTCGAAGGTGGCAACGTGCTCGGCGTCGGCGTGGACCTCACGGAGGTCGACCGTATCCGCTCGGCGCACGTGAAGCACGGCACCGCCTTCCTCGACAAGGTCTTCACGCCGGCCGAACAGAAGCTCTGCCTCGCGAAGGCCGACCCTTATCCGTCCCTCGCCGCGCGCTTCGCCGCCAAGGAGGCCGCCAGCAAGGCCTTCGGTACCGGTATCGGCGCGGAATTCGCGCTGACGAGCATCGGCGTCCTCAGCGGTCCCGAAGGCGAACCGGTCGCGGAACTCGATGACAAGGCCCGCGCCCTGCTTGCCGCGCGCGGCGCCTCCCGCCTGCTGCTCTCGCTTACGCACACCGATACGCTGGCCCAAGCCTTCGTGGTGCTGGTCCGCTGAGACCATGCGCGCCTCCGCCCGACTGCCGGTCCTCTCCTGCGCCGAAGCCGCGGCCGCCGAAGCCGCGTTCCTCGCCGGCGACGCCTCCCTTTCTTGGAAGCTGATGAACCTCGCCGCACGCGGTGTCGCCGACGAAGCGGTCGCGTTGCTCGGTCGTAAGCCGGAACGTATCTTGGTCCTCGCCGGCAAAGGTAACAACGGAGCCGATGCCTTCCTTGCCGCCCTGCATTGCACTCGGCGCGGCACGGAGATCGTCGCCGTCTTCGCCGAAGGCGGCCCGGCCCGCGCCCAGGCCC
>CALEEU010000206.1 GCA_937875975.1 uncultured Opitutia bacterium
GACGAAGCGCACGCCATTACCGCCGACGAAGGCGAGCCCGTCATAAGTCTTTGCCGCGGCGAGCGCGGTGACGGTCAGGGTCTTGGTGGTGATGACGCCGTTGGTCGCCGGATTGAGCGTGTCGATGAAGTAGTTACCGGCTTCGGCGCCCTGAAGGCTGATGCCGCCAAGGGTGTAATCACGGCCTGCGCCCGCGCCCGTGAGCACGAAGCGACCGGCGCCCGCCGCGGTGACGGTGTCGCCGGTGAGGATGCCGGAGAGGCTGAGGTCCGCCGCCGCGAGCAAGTCCGTGCCGTCGTAGCGCTTCGTAGCCGAGGAAGTGAGCAGTTTCGGAGTGACCGCCTGATTGCCGACGAACGTGGGCGTACCGGCGAAATTACCGCCGGTCTGGCTCAGGCCCGATCCCGTCAGGGCATAGTTACCCACGGGCAAGGCGCCGCCCGGCGTGAGCGTGCCGGTGGCGCCGAGCGTGAAGGTCACGCTGCCGCCGAAGCTATCGTTATAAGTATAGGTCGAGCCGCTCGAGCTGCCGACGGTGAGCGAGGTCAGGGTGCTGCCGGAAGGGGTCAGATACTCGACGCTGCTGATCGTATAGGTCGGCGCCGCGCCATAGGCCGTGGAGGCGTTGGCTACCTTCACGAGGAGCTGGCCAGCCGGGACGATGGTGTAATCGCCGGCGACGAAGTTCATCGCGTAGTTGGGCGAGGTCAGGCCGCCTGGGGTGAGTACGCCCGCATAAGTGCCAGCCGCGCCGGTCGCCGCGTTGCTCCGGGTGATGGTCAACGACCCGCCGAGTCCGGCGGTGACGTCGGTCTCACCGGCCACGAAGCCGGCGTAGCTCGCGCCATTAAAGCCAATCGCATCGGTCTGGCCGACGAAACGGGCGTCCGCATTCGCCGTGACGGTCAGCGCGGCCTTCGTGATTGTGGCCGCCACTGGCGATGGCGCCGCGAGGGCATAATTCCGGGCGTCCGCGCCGCCGAGCATGAGGCCGGCGAAGCTGACGGTCTGCGCGGACACGACGTCCTTGGAGTTATAGAGTCCGACGGCCGTACCGCCGATCGCGACGACATCCGGGCCGATGATGCCGGCAAGGACGCCGGTGTTAGTGACCACGGCGGCGGTGGTGCCGTCATAGACCTTGGAGGCCGCGACGGTAAGCCCGCTGACGGTGAGCGTCTTCGGCGTGATGGTCGCCGCGACGGGCGCGGGCATTGCGAGGGAATAGTTCGCGGCGGACGCACCGGCAAGGGTCAGGCCGGAGAAGCTGACGGAGACTGCCGTAGCGACGTCCTTGCTATTATAGACGCCTGCCGGGGTGCCGCCAAGGGTGACGGTATCGCCACCCAGGACGCCG
>CALEEU010000207.1 GCA_937875975.1 uncultured Opitutia bacterium
AGGCCTACGCCGACGCCTTCGCCGCGTTCACCGGCCTCAAGGCCGACGGCGCCATCCTCGGCCTCGGTGCGCCTTTCCTGTTCTTCATCGGCGTCTTCGTCCTGAACTTCGTCATCATCTATCGCGGCCTCTCCAAGGGCATCGAGTTCATCTGCAAATGGGGCATGCCCGTGCTCATCGCCATCGCCCTCGTCCTGCTGGTCCGCGTGCTGACGCTCGGCACGCCCGACCCGACGAGGCCCGAGCTCAGCGTCTGGAATGGCCTCGGCTACATGTGGAATCCCCATGACATCTCCAAGGGGCTCTCCAATCCCGCCGTCTGGCTCAAGGCCGCCTCGCAGGTCTTCTTCACGCTCTCCGTCGGCTTCGGCGTCATCATCACCTACGCCAGCTATCTCAAGAAGAATGATGACGTCGTCCTGAGCGGCCTGACCGCCACCGCCGCCAACGAATTCTGCGAAGTCGGCCTGGGCGGGATGATCACCGTCCCCGCCGCCTTCGCCTTCCTCGGCGCCTCGGCCGTCGCCGGCGGCACCTTCGCCCTCGGCTTCAACGTGCTGCCGCAGGTCTTCGCCGGCATGCCCTATGGACATCTCTTCGGCGGCCTCTTCTTCACCCTGCTCTTCATCGCCGCGGTGACTTCCTCGCTCTCGATGCTCCAGCCTGGCATCGCCTTCCTCGAAGAAGGGGTCGGCCTCGACCGCCGCGGCTCGGTGACGTTGCTCGGCCTCATCACCGCGGTCGGCTGCACGCTGGTCGTCTGGTTCAGCGAAGACCTCAAGGCGCTCTCGACGGTCGACTTCTGGATCGGCGACATCGGCATCTTCCTGCAAGGCACCATCCTGATCTACGTCTTCAACTTCGCCTTCGGCACCGAACGCGGTTGGACGGAGGCCCACCACGGCGCCGACATCCGTATCCCCCGGGTCTTCCGGTTCATCCTTCGCTGGATCTCGCCGACCTTCCTCACCGCCATTTTCCTGATGTTCGTGCTCAAGAACGTCGCCGGCTGGAATCTCTCGTTCAACGCCCCGGTCTTCGCGCCGACCGACCCGATCCTCGACCTCATCGGCGGCCCGGGCCATCCGGCCAGCGGCGTCGCCCGCCTGACGGCCTTCTTCCTCCTGCTCTTCGCCGGCTTCTCGGCGCTGATGATCCATCGGGCCGGCAAACGCTGGGACGCCCGCTAATCCTACCACCTTACGACCATGACAACCGCCGGACTCCTCTTCATGCTCATCTCGGTGGGCGCGGTCGCCTCGCTTCTCACCTGGTGCCTCGTCAAGGTGCTCACGGGTAAGAAGAACCCCGATCATCTCGCGCACGTCGAACCGGTCGAGACCAAGGATCTCGACCGTCGCTGAGCAGGCTTACTTCTTCGCCGGGACGAGTTCCTGTCGCGTGGCGATAGGTACGTAGCCGATTTCGAGCCCCTTGGGAGGAGTCAAGACCTGCGCCGGATCGAGCGCGGCCAGCTTACCGACCGTCGGAGGCGCGAGGTAGTCGCGATCCTTGGTCCAGGAGCGGTGGAGCTTCTCGACCTTGACCTGTAGGGCTTCGCGTTCAGCAGACGTCAGGTCAGCGTTGAGGATGGCGGGCTGGTCAGCGAAGCGGTACCAATAATAAGTGACGACGCTGCCGTCGCCGAGGAAGGCCTGGAAGGGTCCGGCCTTTGGCCCCGGAATCTTCCAGGTCGTCTTTTCGCCGGGCTGGGTCTCCCGCGGTAACTGCGGCTTTTCCACCGGGGGCTCGAAACTCATCTGCG
>CALEEU010000208.1 GCA_937875975.1 uncultured Opitutia bacterium
CCGCCACCTGCCACCCTGAATTGAAAGGGTGGTGATAGGGATATTGGTAACCAGAGGTTAAAGGGAGTAAACGACAGAAACCGGTGACGGCTGTTGCGGTTGTCTTATGGGGATTATTCCGCTCCATTGGTCGGGTGTCATCGCTGCTCGTCCTCATCCTTGCCTCCGCTTCCCCGCGGCGCACGGAACTGCTCCGTGCAGCGGGCATTCCCCATCGCGTCTTGGTGGCCGCGGTGACCGAGCATGAAGATCCGACGACCGATCCGGCGAAGATGGTCCTGCATAATGCGCGCCTAAAGGCTGAAGCGGTCTCGCGTCTGCATCCCGATGCTTTGGTGCTCGGCTCCGACACCACGGTGGCCCTCGGCGACCGTGCCTTGAACAAGCCGGCCAATCTCGCGGGGTCCCGCGCGATGCTTCGCAGCCTGTCCGGTCGCGAACATACGGTGCATACCGGCGTCTGCCTTCTTTGTCCGGCGCTGGGCATCGACGAGTCGCACGACGTCACCGCCTGGGTGCGCTTCCGTGATCTTTCCGAAGACGACATCACGCGCTACCAGTCCTTGGTGGACACCTTGGACAAGGCTGGTGCTTACGGCATCCAGCAGGGCAAGGAGATCATCATCGCGGATTTCCAGCAGCCGATTTCTACCATCATGGGGCTGCCGGTCGAATTCGTCAAAGCCCGCCTCGCCGCTCTGGGTATCCTAGGAAGGCTCACCGCATGAAGGCCTGGTTGCTGCTTCTCCCTGTCATGGCCTTGGCGCAGGCTCCCGCCGTCAGTGGCGATGCTGAGATCTCCGGGACGATTGGCGGTAAGCCGCTCGTGATCCGCACGACCAGCCGTCTCGCTGGGGCGATCGACTCCGTGAAGTGGGATGGCGTCGAGTTCATCGATTCGCACGACCACGGCCGCCAGTTGCAGTCCGCGATCAACGCCGATGTCGGCGGGGTCTATCACGTCGAATGCTACAACCCGACCGAGGCCGGATCGGTCGTGGATGCGCTCGGCCCGAAGACGACGAGCCGGCTGGAATTCCTTGCGGTCAAGGATGGCGTGCTGTCGACGCGTAGCCGGATGGCCTACTGGCTCGCTCCGGGCATGAAGTCGGGCGGCAAGCTCGCCTTGAACGACCGCCTGCTCTCCGACCATGTCCTGGCCAAGCAGGTGCGCATCGGTCGTCCGGGCATGGATCATGTGCTGGATTATCGGGTGACGTTCACGGTGCCGGCCGATCGCCCGCACACTTATCTCCAGGTCGAGGCCCTCACGGGCTACATGCCTTGGCATTACAGCGAAGAGCTGCGGTTCGATGCGAAGACGTCGACGCTCGTCCCCTTGCCGCGGCAAGACGGCGAGCAACGCGACCCGGTCGTGCTCTCGACGCCCTCGGGTTCCCATGCGATGGGCGTCTTCACGCCGACTCGCCCGCCCGCGGGCCAGCCCGCCGTCGGCTACGGCCGTTTCAAGTTCGACCATGATAAGGTCATGAAGTGGAACTGCGTCTTCCGGCTTCGTTCGCCGGCCGGCATCAAGCCCGGCGACTACGGCTACCAGCTTTTCGTCGTGCTCGGCACGCGCGAGGATTGCCGGCGGACTTTGGCGGCCCTGACTCGGGAATTCGCTGACCGATAATCGTCCTCGCCTACGCTTGAAGTCGGGCCGGGTCCGCCTAACTTCATGGCGTGCGGCCTGAAGAATCCATCGACCAGCGCTCTGCGGCTATCGCGGTCGCGGCATCGCTCAGCCTGCACCTGCTCCTTCTCTGGGTCTTGCCGGACACTTTTCATAAGGTCGTGGCGTTCGTGCGGCCGGTGGAGGTCCTGACGGCCCCGGTGAAGATCGACGAAGCCCGCCTGCCGCCGAAGCTCCGTTTCATCGAAACGAATCCGCTCGCCAACCAGGCCGTCCCCAAGACCACCCCGTTTACGTCTGCCCGTAATCAGACTGCCGCGCAGCCAGTCCCGGAGAAGATGCCGACCAACTCGCCTCTCCCGAAATCACAGGGCACGTCCGAACAGCTTCGCATCGCGCAGGGCAAGCCGCGCTCCATCGATCAATCTGAGGCCGCCCCTGCCACCCAGCCTTCGGTCTCGATGGCTGCGCCGGTCAAGGCCGCGCCGCCGCCCGGGCCCGGTAAGTCGGCCGCCCAGCCCTCGCCGGCTCCCGTCCCGGTCGCGGCGAATCCCGACCGTCCGCGCGCCTCCGTGCCTTCCGGTACCTATGGTCTGCTGCTGCGCCGGCCTGTCGGCGTCAATCGCGCCGGATCCATCGCCGTCGACGCCCGTTTCAGCAATTACGGTGACTATACGCAGCGGATGTTGGAGGCCATCCAATCCAGTTGGTGGAGCATCATCGAGCGCTCTCGCTTCGAAGGCGTCTCCCGCGGTCACGTGACGGTGAGCTTCATCCTGCATCGCGACGGCACGGTCACCGACGCCAAGGTCCTTGGCTCTGAGGTCACCCGGGTGATGACCTTGGCTTGTAAGGATGCGGTGATGGCGCCGGCGCCTTACGATATCTGGCGTGCGGATATGGTCGCCATGTACGGCGAGAGCGACACGGTCACGATCAACTTCCTTTACCACTGATGACTCTGGCTACTGATTGGATCCCGTTTGGACGCGGCGTACGCGTGGTCGCGACGCACGAATGCGGGCTTATCGCGGTCGAGAAGCCCGATGGCATCCTGTCGCACCCTAACCCCGGCGAAGTCGCGGAGAAGGGCACCATCCTGATCACGGGCAACTACTCCCTTGATGAGGAATCCTTCCACGTCCGCGACGGCAAGGGCGGCATCCGCCGCGTCTACCTGCTCAACCGACTCGACTCCCCGACCAGCGGGACCTTGCTGCTGTCGCTCGACGAAGGCGTCGCCGACTTGGTCCGTAAGATGTTCGCCCGCTCGCAGGTCATGAAGCGCTACGTCGCCCTGATTCGTGGTCGCGGCCTGCGTACCCCGCGCGGCACCTGGC
>CALEEU010000209.1 GCA_937875975.1 uncultured Opitutia bacterium
GTCAACGGCGGCGCGACCACCGTGGGCGGAGTCGCCACGATCACCACTCTCACCACAGGCACGTTGACCTTCGATGGCGCCTCCGGCTCCATCGGCACGCTGACGGCGGGCACTTTCAATCTCAACGGAGCCGCCGCCACCGTCGGCACGCTCTCGGCGGGCACGATCAATCTCGCTGCTGCGACCGCGCTGACCGTCGACAGCGGCACCTTCTCCGGTAGCCTCGCCGGCAGCGGGTCGCTGATCAAGGCCACGACCGGCATCCTGACCCTCACGGGCGCGAACCTCTCGTTCAGCGGCGCCACCACCATCAACGCGGGCGAGCTCATCATCCAGGACGTCGGCGCCCTCGGTTCCGGCGCGGTCACCGTGGCCACCGGCGCCACCCTGAACCTGAACAGCCTCGGCGTCTCGAACGCCATCACCGTCGCCGCCGGCGCCACGATCACGGGCGGACCGACCGCGGCTTCGGTCGATACGACCGGCCCGTCGACCGTGGTCAACACCGTGCTCACCGGTGCCGGCGGCCTCGAGAAGACCGACGGCGGCGAGCTCACGCTGACGACCCCGAACTTCTTCACGGGCGCGGTCGAGGCCAACGTCGCCGGCGCGGTCATCAAGGCTGCGTTCCTTTCCGACACAAGCAGCTCACTCGGCGCCAGCGATCTCAGTGTGCCTTCCAACCTGACCCTTGGCTCCGGCGCCACGCTGGAGTTCAACGGTTCGACCAACACGAGCACGGCCCGCAGCTTCACAATCGGCGGTTCGGCCGGCATTTCCGCGACGGGTACAGGCACGCTCGAGTTTACGTCCGCCTCCAACCTCGCCACGACCGGCGACACTCCGGGCCTGACGCTCACGGCCAGCAATACGGGCACCAATCGCTTCGCTCCCACCTTGTCGAGCGGCAACCCGCTGGCGACTCTCGCTATCGACGGGACCGGTGTCTGGGTAATCGGCAATGGCATGGGTCGCTTCAAGAACGACATCCGGGTTGCCGCAGGTGCGGGCTCCACAATCGGCCTCGAGAACAACGCCTTGCCTTCCGGAGCCACCCTCGCCGTCGCTAATAACGCCACGGTGCGCTGGGAAGCGGGTAACACGACCGCGGTTAAGCTCGAGATCGTCGCGGGCACGGCCGCCAAGCTGAACCTCGGTAGTAACAACGTCGTGTTCAGCACCGCGCCAGTGGTCGCCTCCGGCAGTGGCACTACCGCAAACTTCGAGAAGCAGGGCACGGGTACGCTCACGATTGCCGCCAGCGTCAATGCAGGTGCTTTCAATTTCTCGCTCCCGGCCAACTCCGGCATGCTCTCGGTCGGTACCGGTGGCACCGTCGGCAACGTCAGCCTGGCCATCGACTCCAAGCTCGGCGGCACGGGTACGGTGGGCGACATCACGGCGGCTTCTGGTTCGACGATTGGTCCGGGCAATTCGCCAGGTACGCTCAGCACTGGCACCATCGCTATGCCCGGCGGTTCCATCTTCGAGTGGCAGGTGCAGGACGCCACCGACCCTGTGGCTGGTTACGATACGCTAGCAATCAGCGGCAATCTGGACCTCCGCGGCGCCTCCGCCTCTAATAAGGTCATCTTCAAGGTTCAGTCTCTGCTTGGTGCCGGCAACGGCACGACCCTAGGCGATCCGCTCAATTTCGATTCTCCGGCTGGGGCCTCCTCCATTCGGGTCTTCAACTTTGCGACCGTCGGCGGCGACGTCCTCACGACCGGAGGCTTGCAGATCAGCGACGTCTTCCAGTTCGACGTCAGTCAATTCACTTACTCCGACGGAAGTCTTTCGAACGCCGGCCTCTGGTCGATCAATTGGGATTCGGCGAACCACCTCGTCACCGTCACCGCGGTGCCCGAGCCTTCCACCTACGGCTTCGGTCTCGGTGCGCTGGCCCTCGCCGCGGCGGCGATCCGACGCCGGCGCAAAAATCAGCCCAAGGCCTGATTTTTGCGCGGGGAACTGCTGGCATGATGAACTGCTGCGAAGCAGACGCGGCCGCAGGCCGCGAGGGGACATGCTGGCACGCTGGCAAGCAGCGAAGCAGAGACAACCTGATGTGGCTGGGTAGGGAGGCGATGACATCGCATCCGCCTGTCTGGATACATGAACTCAAAGGGAAACCGGAGACCGGATGAAAGCTGGGGGAGATCCATTATCGGGTGACGGGTGACGGCCACCGGGGCACCGGCTTCAGGACCCCGGGGCTGAAAGCTGAAATGAGTTCCCAACCGCTAACCGCTTGCCGCCACCACGTGACATGGGTAGGGTCGGGACCGCGTCACGACAGTGCTGCCTTGGGTAGGGCGGCGATTGCCATCGCCGCCATTTGAAGCCGCAGGCGCAAATTCGTCGGGTCTTAGCTGGTCGCTCTAAAGCCGCATATCCGTCCGCGAACGGACGTGACGGCAATCACGTCCCTGCCTCAATAGTGCTTCGCAGGCCGCCCCATTTACCCTGATCGATTCAGCCCTCTACGCAGTCATCGATTCAGCACTCTACGCTTAACTTCCCCCCGTGGCGTCGGCTTCGCCGTCGTTGAACTTGAGGCGGAGCTTGCGGCCTTTGGTCACGCCTTGGCTGGTCGAGATGACGGTGCCGTCCGCAGCGCGGACGATGGAGTAGCCGCGGGAGAGGATGGACTCGAAGCCGGCCGACCGGAGGCGATGGCCGAGCTGGTTAAGCTTCTCGCGCGTGACGCCGAGGCGGGCCTTGGGCGAGAGGCGATGCAGCTCGCTGCCGAGCTCGGAGAGCCGATGGCGGCGCTCCGCGACGACTTCCTGGGCGGCGCCGTCAAGGCGCTCGTTCAACAGGTCGAGATCCTGGTACAGCGACTGCAGCTTGGCCTTGGGGGAGTGGCGCGCGAGCTCGGCGGCGAGGAGCTTCAGCT
>CALEEU010000210.1 GCA_937875975.1 uncultured Opitutia bacterium
GGGAGGCTGGCTTCGATTTCCGCAATCTGGTCCCGGAGGACGGCGGCGGTCTCGTAGTCCTCTTCTTTCATGGCCACCTTGAGCAGGTCGCGCGCCTTGGTCAGTTTGGCCTCGCGGTCGGCAACCGCATCGTAGGGGCGGCGGCCATGGTGTTCTAGGCCCGGCTGGATGCGGGCAATCGTGGCCAAGGCCTGGGGGGCATGCGCCTCGTAGCAGGTGGCGCAGCCGAAGCGATGCACCCGGTCGAAGTCGGCCCACCGGAAGCCGCAGGTGGGGCATTTGCCCCGGCCAACGGGGGTGGGGACGGTCAGCTTGAGCCCGAGCGCAAGGGAGGGCAGGATGGAGTCTGAGAGCAGGGAGGGGCAGCCCTGGCAGCAGGCATAGGTCTCGGCCTTACCCCCGGCGACGAGGGTGAAGTAGACGGCGGCGTTCTGGATGCAGCCCTGGCAGGATGGCGGACGAGGAATCAAGCACTCCCACCATGCACGCGAACGGCTGCCGATTCAAGTGCGACCACGAACCTTTTCAGGTTGAAGCCATCCCGATGGCGGATTGCCTATGAAAGCGATGCTTTCTCCTGTCCTGATGATTGTGCTAGCTGAGTCGGCGAAGGGCGCTCTCTGGTATTTCCAGCAGATGGATGCCGCCGGCATGGCCGTCGCGGTCGTCCTGCTTATCTGCTCCTTCATCGGCTGGGGTGCGATGATCGGCAAATGGTCTGACGTCCAGGAACTCCGCCGGCGTAACCATGCGTTTGAGCGTCGCTTGCGCGACGAGCCTTCCGTCGTCGCCCTCAACTTCCCGCGCGGTTCGAATCTCGGTCCTTATGAATTCCTCGTCGCTGAAGCGGTGTCCGCCGTGCAGCGGCACAAGGGGCGCCTTATCCGCCAGTCCGATGTCACTTTGTGCATGGGCCACGTCGAGAACGCGGTGCAGCGTGGCGTCGCCCGCACGATGGTGAAATATGAGGACAAGATGGTCATCCTCAGTTCGCTTGTTTCCGGCGGGCCGTTCCTCGGCCTGCTCGGCACCGTCTGGGGCGTGATGGTCACCTTCGGCGCGCTGACCGAGAAGGCCAGCATCGCGCAGCTCGCTCCCGGCGTCTGCGGCGCGCTCGTCACCACGACGCTCGGCCTGCTCGTCGCGATTCCCGCCACCTTCGGCTACAACTACCTGCTCACGCAGGTGAAGATCATGACGACGGAGCTGGAGAATTTCGCCAGCTCGCTCGCCGACCGCGTCGAACTCGAGCTCGAAGGCGAAGCCCGCCGTAACTTCGAAGCCACGCAGGAGCGCGAGCGCCTCCTTCGCGCCTCCGCCCCGGCTTCTCCTGCCGCAGTGAACGCGTCGGCCACGTCAGCGCCGATCGCCACCGAGCCGCCAGCCGCCTTGCCGGGCTGGGAAGACGCCCAGTAAGCCCGCATGGCCCGCTCCTTCTCCAGACCCAACCGGCTCCACGTCATCAGCGAGCTGAACGTGACGCCGATGCTCGACCTCTGCTTCGTGTTGCTGATCATTTTCATGATCGCCGCGCCGGTGCTGGAGCAGACCACCGCGGTCAATCTGCCTAAGTCCGACAAGGGCGCAGGTAAGACGCCGGACGCGAAGGTACAGTACCGTATCGTGACCATCGACCGAAATGGGGCCTATGCGATCGGCGCTCGCCCTGTCACCTTCGCCCAACTCGAGGCTGAGTTCGCCAGTCTGGCGGCGCTACCCGAGGCTGACCAGCCGGTCGTCCGCATCCGCGGTGACGGCGTGTTGGCCTTCCAGAAGATCATCGACGTCCTCTCCGCGGCCAAGGCCAAGGGACTGACGAAGGCGTCATTCGACACCGAGACGCGCTGAGATGTCGAGCGGAGGAAAAGGTTGGATCGGTTCCGTCGCGGTGCACCTCGGCATCGTCGGCGTGATCGTCGGTTTTTCTTGGTACGCCGCGCGTCATGGCGGCGAAAGTATCGAGCCCGTCGACCCTGGCCTGCAGATCGACATGAATAGCATCCCGGGAAAACGGCCGGGTGAGATCGGCAAGGCCGCCGGCGTCGCCAAAGGTTCCGAAGCCGGCTCGAATAGCGGCGTCGCCCGCATCCATCTCAAGAAACTCGACGTTGCCAAGATCCTCCGTGAACGCGAACAGGCTGAACAGGCGGCGCAGGCTTCGACGAGTTCGCCTAAGTCGATGACCAAGGCTGCGAGCAAGTCGGGCACGAGCAGCAATAATCCCAAGAAGATGACGCTCGGAGACTTCAATAACTTGAAGGGCGCCGGTAAGCCTGGCGCATCGTCCAAGACAGGCGGTATCGGCGGTGTTTCCGTCAAGAAGGGTCGCAGTTACGGCACCGGGGATAACGGGGGCGAAGGCGGTTCCGCTTCCGCGCAGGCGCTTTACGCCGGCGAAGTCCAGGCTCGCCTCCGTACCGCTTGGAACGAACTCCTCGCGGCCGAGGGTTCCTCGATTGCCAACGTGGGTTCATGCGGCGTCACGGTCTCCATCGATGCCTCCGGGGCTGCCAGTTTTTCCGGCTGGCTCTCCAAGCCCGGTGACACGCGCATGGCCGATCTCGTCAAGCGTGCCTGCGGTATGATCGGCAACTGCGGCAAGCCGCCGGCTGGTAAGGCCTTCAAGATCGACTTCACCAAGATCAGCGCGAGCGACGGCTAAGCCGGCTCAGTCGCGAATCTCGAGCACGATCTGGACCTCGACGGAGACGCCGAGGGGCAAGCCATTGACGGAGACAGCTGCGCGCGCGTGCTTACCGGCGTCGCCAAAGACTTGGAGCAGGAACTCAGAGGCGCCGTTGAGCACCTTGGGGCTGTCGCTGAAGCCGTCGATGCCGTTGACGAAGCCGTTGACCATCACCACGCGGCTGATGCGATCCAGCGAGCCCAAGGCTGCCTTGGCGTTGGCCAGCGCGTTGAGCACGCAGAGCTTCGCGGCTTCGGCGGCCTGGACGATATCCACGTCGCGGCCGACCTTACCGAGCGAAGTCACCTTGCCGTCCTTCAACGGCAGGGTGCCGGCGAGGTATAGCAGGTTGCCCGTCCGGACGGCGGGCACGTAGGCACCCGCAGCGGCGGGAGGGCTTGGCAGGGTGATGCCGAGTTCGGTGAGGTGGGTTTCGACGGAGAACATAGGAAGACGGCACAATTTGAGCCTTCTACGCCGTGGCGCAAGCCATGGGCGAGCCGGCTCATCGGCTTCAGCGGGGAAGGGGGTTGAATGACCCGCGTTTCGGGAATAGCTATCAGGATGCTTCCCGGGTTTATGCAAAGTGTCCTCTCCCAGCTGCCTGCCAGAGTGCGGGCCATCGTCGTCACGGCCCTGCTTGGTCTGGCCGGCGGTTTCCTGGCGGTCCTTTTCCACTACGCTATCCAAGCGACTTATCGGCTCGGTATCGAATCCCTTAGCCATGCTTCGGGCACGACTTTCCTCTGGGGAAGCTTCCTGATCGTCATGCTTAGTTCCCTCGCGGTCGGCTGGCTGCTGTCTTCATTCTGTCCCGAAGCCGCAGGGAGCGGGATTCCGCAGGTCAAGCTGGGCTTCTGGCGTGACTTCGGGTTCTCATCCTGGCGGGTCGTCTGGGTGAAGTTTGTCGCGGGCACCTTGAGCGTCGGCGGAGGGTCCAGTCTCGGACGCGAAGGGCCTTCCGTTCAGCTTGCCTCCGGCTTGGCGGCCAACCTGGGCCCCAGCCTAGGAACCCCTAAGCAACTCGGCCGATCATCCTCCGCCGCCGGCGCTGCCGCCGGTCTCGCCGCGGCCTTCAATACGCCGATCGCCGCCGTGACCTTCGTCCTCGAAGAAATCATCGGTGATCTCAACAGTCGGTTGCTGGGTAGTATCCTGCTGGCCTCGGTGCTGGGAGCCTTGGTCGCACACGCGTTGATCGGCAGCCAGCCTTCCTTCACGCTTTCCTCCCACGGTGCTCCGGGCTGGCTTGGTTATGCGCTGACCCCGGTCGTGGCCGCATTTGCGACGCTTGCCGGCGTCTGGTTTCAGAAGGCTTCGCTCGGCCTGCGCCTTTGGAATAGGCGGTCGGTTGTCCTGCCGGCCTGGTCACGTGTGATGATCGGCGGAATGGTGACCTGGCTCATCGGTGTGGGGGTCTTCTTCTGGACCGGCCACCTCGGTGTTTTCAGCCTCGGGTATGAGGACCTGACTTCCGCCTTGAACGGCGACCTGCTTTGGCATGTCGCCGCGGTGCTGCTCCTGGCGAAATTGACCGCGACCGTATTCTGCTATGGCTTCGGAGGTTGCGGCGGGGTCTTTGCGCCGACGCTATTCTTCGGCGGTATGGTCGGTGCCTTGCTGTCGGCGCTGATCTCGTTGGTCGTGCCCCTGACTCCGGCAGACCATGTCGCGATGGGCGTGGTCGGGATGTGCGCCTGCTTAGGTGGGGTGGTCCGCGCTCCCGTGACGGGGATTCTCATCATCTTCGAGATGACCCATGAATTCGCCCTTGTCCCGGCCCTGATCATCTCCGCGTTGATCAGCCAAGCGATCAGCCGTCGGATGAACCGGCTTAATTTCTACGATCAGGTGCTTGAGCAAGACGGCACGAGCGTGGAGCACGCCGTGCCTCCGCGCAGCTTGGGCAGCTGGATGGAAGCACCGGTGGCCCGGGTCGCCAACTTCAAGCCGGTCGTCGCTGAGTCCTTGGAGCTCCCCTACTTGGAAGACTTCTTCGCCAAGCATCGGCACGAGCGTTTTCCGGTCGTCGTGGATGGACGCCTGCTCGGGGTGATCGACCGTAAGTCCTATGAGGTCGCCAGGCAGGCCGGGGGCCTTCCTTCGGTCGAGGCTCCGGCCTTATGCCAGCCGGACACGAAACTGCGTGAGGTACATGCCCGCCTGGTCGACTCTCCGGGGCATCTGGCGGTCGTGACCGATGGTCCGGGCCCGATGGCTAAACTGGTCGCCGTGATGACCTTGCACGACCTCTTGCGTGCCGAATTGATCCTGGCGGCCGAGGCGGGCGAGTGAGCCCCCTTCAAGTCGGGCCTTACTTCAGGGTCTTGATGCCGGCCAGGAGTTCCTGGACGAGCTCGCGGCTGCGGGCCTTGACCTCACGGTTCAGCGTCGTATCGGAGGTGCCCATGGCCCGCTTGGATTGGCTGTAGGACTGCGCCAGGACGGCTTCCTTGTTGCGGGTGATCGTGGCGTTGTCGCGGACGGCCAGGATGACGTCGGCATTGTAGCGACCGAGGCCCCGGTCGAGGCGGACTTCGATCGTGAGGAGGGGGGTGGTGGTCTCGGGCAGCAGGCCATCGACGGTGCGCGGAACGATGTTGGCGCGGCGCATCTCGAGTTCCATCGCGTCGCGGATCTCGGTGCGTAGGTCGGCGTCTTCGGAGCGGCTTTCGGACGTGTTGACGTCGATGAAGAAGAAGGTGATGCCGCGGAGCTTGGCGAAGGCCTTCTCGTCGCCGCCGGTGCGGAGCGGTTCGGCTTGGGCGTGGCCGGTGACGGCGGCGAGGGTGACCAGCAGGGCGAGGGCGAGGGAGCGCATGGGAATACAGTGAGAGTAGCCGAGGGCGGGCTCCCTTCAATCCCCTTTCGCGGGGACGAGCCGGACGCCAGTTAAGGGGTGCTGGTTGAGCAGGGTGGGATACCAGCCTTGTACCTCGGGGCGGATGAGGAACTTGTTCTGGTTGAAGACGACGGGCAGGATGGGCGCTTGGCTGATGAGGCGGGCCTCCGCCTGCTGGAAATAACCGAAGCGCTGGGTCATATCGGTTTCCTTGGCCGCCAGTCCGAGGAGGCGGTCGTATTCGGCGTCGCTCCAGTTGGATTGGTTGAGTTCGTTGCCGGTGATGAGCATCTCGAGGAAGGTGTTCGGATCGTTATAGTCGCCGACCCAGGCTCCCCGGCAGAGGTGGAATTCGCCTTTGCGCATGGCGGATAGGTAGACCTTCCACTCGAGGTTACGCAGTTCCACTTCGACCCCCAGTTCGCGCCGCCACATCTCCTGATAGGCCTGGGCCACCATCTGCGACCCTTCCGACGTATTGTAGAGGTAATCGAATTTCGGCAGGCCCTTGCCACCGGGGTAGCCGGCTTCGGCGAGCAGGCGTCGTGCCTCGTTCGCATCCTGTTTCCATCGCGCGGTCGGCTGGAAGCCGCCGGTGCCGGGCGGAGTGAAATGCAACGCGGGGGCTTCGCCGGCTCGCAGGACTTTTTCGGCGATGAGATTCCGGTCGATCGCCATGCCAAGCGCTTGGCGGACGCGCGGATCGAGCAGCGCCTTGCGGGCCGCGAGATCGGACGGCTTCGTTCCCTTGATGTCGCAGTTCACCCAGACGAAGACGGTCGCCAAGAACGGATCGAGGCGCAGCTGCGGGGCCTTCTGCTCACGTAGTTTGGCGACCTTGTAGGGCGGCACCGTGCCGGTGACATGGAGTTCGCCGCCACGGAAGGCGCGCTCTTCGGCGAAGAGGTCGGAGATGGCGCGGAATTCGACGGCGTCGAGCGAGACCTCCTGGACGTTCCAGTAGAGCGGGTTCTTGCGCACGACGACGCGGCGGGCCACTTCCCATTTTTCCAACGTGAAGGCCCCGTTGCCCACGAGCGAGCCAGGCCGGGTCCATAGCGTGTTGAGCGAGTCCATCTGGCCGTGCTTGAGGATCGTCCCGGGGTGCACAGGGATCCAGCTATGGTGGCAGAGGAGCTGCAGGAAGTAAGGGATCGGGTCCTCGAGCTCGATGACGAGCGTGCGCGCGTCGGGCGCGCGGAGGCCGACGGACTTGAAGTCCTTCGTCTTGCCGGCGTGGAAATGCTTGGCGCCGCGGATACCGTACAGCATCGAGGCGTATTCCGCTCCGAAGCTCGGCGTGAGCATCCGCTCGTAGCTGAAGAGGAAGTCGGCGGTGGTCACCGGGTCGCCGTTCGACCAGCGGGCGTTCTCGCGCAGGCGAAAGGTCCAGGTCTTGCCGTCCTTCGACATCGCCCAGCTTTCGGCGACGCCGGGGATGGGGTGCAGGTCCTTCGGGTCGTAATTCACCAAGCCTTCGAAGAGGGCGCCGATGATATGGCTTTCGCTGAGTCCGGTGATCGTCTGCGGGTCGAGCCCAGAAGGCTCGGCCATGTTGTTGATGATCAGGTAGCCTTCGGTGGCCTTTTTCTCGACGGTCGTCCTGCCGTCGCCGCAGCCTGCGAGCAGGCACGCCAAGGCGAGCAGGGCGGCCGTCCATCGGGGCGCAGGGCGAAGCATACGGGAGATTAGGCCCGGGGTCGGCCGGAGGGCAAGGCGTCTGGATGGGCTCTTTACTCCCCTCGGCGGGCTTCCTAGAAATGATCCATGATCACCCCGACCCGTCGCGACCTCGCTGTCGCCGCCCTGACCGCCTCCGTCTGCCTTGGCCTCCTCGGCTTCATCGGCCAGGACCGAATCGCCGCCACCGTGCCCACCCCGAAGCCCATCATGGGCTCGATGGCTTTTGATTGGGAGAAGATGGTCGTCAAGCCCACCAAGATCGGCGCCTACCGCAAGGTCTGCGAGGCCCCGACCGCTACCCTCGACGAACTTGAATATCATATCACGACGTTGAATCCTGGTCAGGCGCCGCACCCGCCCCACCAGCACGCCGACGAAGAGCTGCTCATCGTGAAGGAGGGCACCGTCGAGGCGCTCGTCGCCGGCGACTGGGTCAAGCTCGGACCTGGCTCCGTCATCTTCCAAGCCGCCAACATCGACCACGCTATCCGCAACGCCGGCGAAGGGCAGGCGACCTACCATGTGATCAAGTGGAACTCGCCCGGCATGCTGGCCAAGCGCGATGCCGCAAGGGCCGCGGCCAAAGCCGCCGCGAAATCCGCCGCGAAATAAGCCAAAGAAAAAGGGCGTCCCGAGGGACGCCCTTCTGCTTGCTCCGAACAGGGGGATTAGATGGCGGCAGGGCCGCGCTCGCCGGTGCGAATGCGGATGACGTCGGTGAGGCCGAGCACGAAGATTTTACCGTCGCCGATCTTACCCGTCTGGGCGGCCTTGGAAATCGTGGCGATAGCCTTCTCGACCTGCTCGTCAGCGACGGCGGCCTCGATCTTCACCTTGGGGAGGAAATCGACGGTGTATTCTGAACCGCGATAGATTTCCGTGTGACCCTTCTGGCGGCCGAAGCCCTTGACTTCAGTTACGGTCATACCCTCGATGCCGATTTCGGCGAGAGCGTCCTTAACTTCTTCAAGTTTGAAGGGTTTGATGATGGCGACGACGAGCTTCATGGTGGTGTGTTAGGTTGGGTTAGGCGTTCGGTTGAGCAAGTCCACTTATGCATCCCCCGTGCCAAGTGACCGGAATGGGGGGAGGGGCTTATGATTGGCTATTTTTGAGCAGCACTTCCGACACGCCAGCCATTTTTTCGGCAGACTTAAGCCCGGGTGCGAGTTCTACCCCACTATTTAGGTCAAAAAAGCCTGCTCCGGACTTCGCCGCGGCAGCGATATTATCTGGGCCGAGGCCGCCGGCGAGAATCCACAGGCTTTGCGGGTATTTCTGCACGAGTTTCTGGAAGCGGGTCCAGTCCGAGACCTTGCCGGTGCCACCGAAGGCATCTTTGGCGTGGGCATCGTGCACGAAGCCTTCGGCGAGCGGAATGAGGTCGGCTGGCCATTCGACACCGTCCGCAAGCTTGGGGGCCAACCAGAGACGCTTCACGCCCAGCTGGGCGGAGA
Source organism: uncultured Opitutia bacterium (assembly GCA_937875975.1). Taxonomy (GTDB): domain Bacteria; phylum Verrucomicrobiota; class Verrucomicrobiia; order Opitutales; family UBA953; genus UBA953. The sequence continues at coordinate 8,669 of CALEEU010000210.1, forward strand.
GGGCCTTGGGGTCGCATTCCTGCTTCGCCGGATCGAAGTGGGCCTGGACGATCGCGAAGCCTTCAGCGATGAGCGCGGCGGCTTCAGCGACGGTCGGGTTTACGGTCACGGCGACACGCTTATCCGCCGGGATTTCGCGCAGGAGGTCTGTGCGGGCGGCGGCCGGGACGAAGCGGGCCGAGCCGCTCCAGCAGTTCACGCCGAGGTAGTCGGCGCCTTGGGCGAGGGCCGTGGCGGCGTCGGCGGCGCGGGTGATCCCGCAGACCTTGATGCGCGCCTTGCCGATCATGTGAGGGCTTCGATCACCGCGTTGCGAATGGCGACGGCGGTCGGCGCCGAAGCAGTGCCGGCCAGCGGGATGCCAGCCTTGCGCAGCGCGTCGGCAGTGGTGGCGCCGACGGCGATGGCCTTGGGCTGGCGCGCGCCGGCGTCGGGACGTAGCGATGCGGCCTGGTGAAGAAACGATTCCACCGCCGAGGGACTGGCGAACACGATGATGTCGGCACCGCGCCGACGGAACTCAGCCGCCTCGGGCGATTCGGCGACGGACTTCTCCTCGGTGGCGTAGACTTTGATGACGTCGACGATCCCCATTGCGCCCTCGGCGAGCAGGCGCGGTAGTTCAGGGGTGTTGAGGTTACCGGTGACGACGAGGAGCTTCTGGTTTTCGACGTCGTGTTTGTTCATCAGCTCGCGACCGAGCGACAAGGCGTCGTTCTGCGTGGCGGTGAGGTCGCTCTCCAGGTGGTACTGGCGGAGGGCCTTCTCGGTCGCGGGCCCGAGGCAGGCGAAACGCACGCCGCCGACGGAACGGATGTCGGTGAAGCGCTCGAAGAAGCGGTCGAAGAATCCGCGCACGCCGTTGGCGCTGGTGAAGATGACCCAGTCGTATTCGCCCATGGCGTCGAGGACTTCGCTGAGGACGGTATCATCGGGCTCGAACTTGATCTCGAGCAGCGGGAGTTCAGAGACCGCCGCGCCGGCGTCGACGAGGGCGTTCTTCCAGTCGGCACCACGTCCTTCCGGACGGGTGAGGACGACGAGGCGATCGCGGAGAGGGAGTTTGCTCATATTTAACGGGGCAAGATCTGGCGGAGGATATCATCGGCCAAGGCGGACGCCGTGGCGAGGTCGGTGACGGGGAAAGCGAAGTCGCGGAAACCGAAGTCAGCGCGGAAAAGGTGCACACGACCCGCGGCGTGGTGGCAGGCGAAGGCGGTGTGGCAGCCTTCGCCGAGTTTGGCGAGGAACAGGCGTTCGACGGTCACGGAATAGGTCGTGGCGGCGCAGCCGGCGGCGACGTACTGCGCGATATCGGCCGAGCGGGATTGGAGCGCGACGGCTCCCTGGCCGGCGGCGGGCACCATGTCGGTGAGGGCGACGGGCTCGAACGAAAGACCGGGCCACTCCTTGATGCCGAGGCGGTCGAGTCCGGAGGCGGCGAGGTAGGAGGCGTCGGCATCGCCGTTAGCCAGTTTCTTCAGGCGCGTGTCGACGTTGCCGCGTAGCTCGGTCCACTGCGCCTGCGGGAAGGCGAGTGCGCCCTGCGCGCGACGGCGCGGGCTGCCGGTGGCGATGAGTTTCGGGCTGGCGATTTCGCTGCGGCGCACGAGCACGTCGCGCGCGTCTTGGCGCTGCAGGCAGACCGCGATGGCGAGGCCGGCCGGCATCTCGGTCGGGAGGTCTTTCGAACTATGGATCGCGAGGTCGGCTTCGCCGCGGAGTAAGGCTTGCTCAAGTTCAGCGGTGAAGAGGCCTTTGCCACCCTGCTTCTCGAGTGACCAGCTCGCCTGGCGGTCGCCAGTCGTGGTCAGGATGCGGATTTCCGTCGGCCGGCCGAGCGCCGCCTGCAGGCGAGAGGCGGCGTCGTGCGTCTGCTGGAGGGCCAGCGGGCTACCACGGGTGACGATGACGATGGGGCCGGACATGGCGAAAGATTAGCTCTGACGGATGAGCCAGAGTACGCCCCAGGCGGCGGGGATGGCGAGGTTGCCGACGAGTAGGATGGTGGCGGCGATGCGGAGGAGGCCCCAGGTACGGTTCAGCGTGGCTTGGACGGCGATGACCGCGCCGCAGAGGGCGACGGGGATACCCATGCCGACGCCGAGCCAGACCACACGGTCGTAAGGGTCTGCGACGAGTCCGAGGAAGACCTCCGCGCCGCGGTAGGTCAGCAGGGTCGCGGCGTACAGGGCGCCGCCGGAGAGGAGCAAGGAGAACGCCTGGACGACGCCATAGGCGCGGGAGTCGTCTTCGGTGAGTTCGTTCGGCACGCCGTCAGCAAAGACAGCCCCTGCCGGACTTCCAAGTTTCAAGTTTCCCGGAGGCGGAATAATCCGCCCCAGGGAACTCGCTCAGTGACCGCCGAGACCTTCGTGCTCCTTGATGTATTCCTGCTTCAGGCCCAAGGCTTCCGGGGCGTGGAGGACGAGCATCTTCATGCGCACGTCGGCGGGGACCGTCGAAGCCGTGGCCTTCGAGACCACGATCATCAGGATGATCGACAGCGGTACGGCCCAGATGGCGGGCTGTTCGCAGAGGATGCGCACGAGCGGGTTAGCGACCCAGGAATCCGCGATGGCTTTGGCGACAGGATGGTCGGCCCAGTAAGCGGAGAGCTCCGCGGCGTCGGTGATCTTCTTCGCCTTGGCGACGGCGACATCGGAGATCGAAGTCAGGGTGATGGCGGCAAGGGCGCTGAGTCCGCCGCCGAGCATGCCGGTCGCCGCGCCGCGCATGGTCATGCCGCGCCACCAGACGCTCATGAAGAGCAGCGGGAAGTAGCTGGCCGCCGCGATGGCGAAGGCCTGACCGACCATGAAGTTGATCTCGAGCGCTTCGACTTGCGACCCGAGGCCGACGGCGACGAGGCCGACGATGAGGGCCGACCATTTGAAGGCCTTGAGGCGTTGTTCCGGCGTGGCGTCCGGCTTGAGCATGCGGCCATAGATGTCGTGCGCGAGGGCGCTGGACATCGAGACAAGCAGGCCGGAGAAGGTGGACATGAACGCGGCGAAGGCGCCGGCGCAGGTGATGCCCGAGAGGATGGAGCCGAGGAGCGGGTGGTCGCGGCCGGCCAGCAGCGTGGGCAGTTCGAGGACGACCTTATCCGTCCCCTTGGCGCCGACGGCATCGTAGAGTTCGGGGGTCAGCGAACGGCCGATGACGCCGTACACCGGCGGGAAGACGTAGAAGACGCCGATCAGGATCATCACCCACATCGTGGTACGCTTCGCGGCGACGCCATCGGGGTTGGTGTAGAAGCGCACAAGGATGTGCGGCAGGCCGGCCGTGCCGCAGACGAGCGCGATGATCAGCGAATAGGTGTACAGCAGGGAGTAGGGCTTCTTGTGCGCTTCGAGCTCCGCTTTCGCCTCGGGCGTCTTGGCGGCGATGATGGAAGCGTCCAACGCCTTCGTGGTGAGTTTGCCGAACGGCGCGATCCAGGCCTCGTCCGTGGGGGCCTTGGCGGGCAAGGCCTTGCGTTCGATGCCGGCGGGCGCGGCCGCGACGGTCTCCTGCGCGGTCTTGTTGGCCGCGAGGTGCTGCTGATATTGGCCGACCAGGGAGGCCAGCACGAAGATCGGCACGGTGATCGCGAAGACTTTCAGCCAATACTGGAAGGCCTGGACGAGGGTGATGCCCTTCATGCCGCCGAGCGATACGTTGAGGGTGATGACGGCTCCGACGACGACCACGCCGGCCCAATAGGGCAGGCCGGGGAAGATGTAGGCGAGCGTGGTGCCGGCGCCCTTCATCTGGGGCATGGTGTAGAAGAAGCCGATGAAGAGCACGAAGCAGACCGCGATCTTGCGGAACACGGGGGAATCGTAGCGGCCTTCCGCGAAGTCCGGGATGGTGTAGGCTCCGAAGCGACGGAGCGGGCCGGCGATGAAGAGCAGCAGGAACAGGTAGCCGCAGGCGTAGCACACGGGATACCAGAGCGCGTCGTAACCCGTCGCCATCACCATGCCCGCGACCCCCATGAAGGAAGCCGCGGAGAGGTATTCGCCGGAGATGGCGGAGGCGTTCCAGCCGACGGAGACCGAGCGGCCCGCGACGAAGAAGTCGCCGGCGCTCTTGGACTTGCCGGCGGTCCAGAAGCCCATGCCGACGGTGATGACGACGGTGGCGAGGGAGCAGACGGCGATCCAAGGATCGATGCCGGCGGCGGCGAGGAGGGCGTTCATCTTACTTCGTCAGGCCGTCCTGGGCGGCTTTGGCTTCGGCGTCCTCGAGCGCGATGGAGCGCTTGATGAAGACGAAGGAGATGACCCACACGAAGGGGAAGAAGAGCACGCCGAGGATCAGCCACGTCAGCGTGAAGCCGAAGACCCGCTGGGCCATGAAGGCCGGCTGGAAGTAGTTCAGCAAGGGCAGGGCGACGAGCGCCACGGCGAAGCACAGCGCGCAGGCGACGGAGAGCTTCAGCTGGTCGCGCATCAGGCGCGCCAGGAAGGCATCCGAGTGGATGGTATCAGGGGTGGAGGATGACTCGCTCATGGGGGTGGGGATTGGGTTACCCCCTTTTCGACCGTTGGCAAAGCCTAACCCTGCGGCCCGAGGGATTGCTCATATTAAGAAAGATTGAGGGGCGTCATCCGGCGGTTATCCCTTGGCCCATGAAAGCTCTCCCCTGGCTCTCCCTGTTGCTGATGTCCGTCGTCGCCATGGTCGCGGCCGATAAGCCCAACGTGCTGTTCATCCTTTCCGACGACCATAGCTATCCGTACCTCAGTTGTTACGGCGACGCCAATGTGCGCACCCCGGTCATCGATAAGCTGGCCGCCGAGGGCATCAAGTTCCGCAAATTCTTCACCTCCGCCCCGCAATGTGTCCCGTCACGTGCGGCTTACCTGAGCGGGCGTTCGCCGGTCGCCGCCCGCATCACGCGCTTCTCTTCGCCCTTGCCGCGTGACGTGATCACTTTCCCCGAAGTCCTGAAAAAGGAAGCAGGCTATCATGTCGGCGTGGTCGGCCGGTCCTACCACCTCGACGGCTCCGGCAAGGGTGCGGACGAGTTGGGCAAGTTCATGGAGGCCGGCGGGTTCAAGACCTTTAAGGATCGTTACGACGTCGTGCAGACGGGCTCCGATCCGCAGGCGGTGGAGCAGGCCACGGCTTTCCTCGAGGGACGTCCCCAGGATAAGCCCTTCTGTCTCTGGGTGAATTTCAGCGACCCGCACCATCCGTGGACCGCGCCGGCCGGCTATCGTCCCGATCCGACGACGCTCAAGCTGCCGGCGCATATCCCCGACCTGCCGGCGGTGCGTGAACAATATGCCGACTACTGCGCCGAGGTGAACCGCGTCGACGAGACGACGGGCAAGGTGCTCGCGGTGCTGGAGCGACTGGGGCTCGCCAAGGACACGATTGTCGTCTTCGCCGGCGACAACGGCCAGGCGCTCCCGCATGGCAAGGGCTCGCTCTATGATCCGGGCTGCAACGTACCTTTCGTCGTCCGCTGGCCCGGCGTCGTGGCCCCGGGAGGCGATTCTTCGGCGCTGCTCAGCGGCGAAGACCTTGGCCCGACGGTGCTCGCCGCCGCTGGCCTGAAGTCCGCGCCGGGCATGACCGGCGTGAGTTTCCTGCCGCTGCTGAAGGGTGAGGTGACCAAGACCCGCGACGTCGTTTTCACCGAACGCGGCCCGCATGGCAGCGCCCCGGTCTCGGTCGGCATGTCCAGCAGCGGCTACGATCTCTCGCGGGCCGTCCGCAGCGGTCGTTACAAGGCCATCTACAACTGTACTCCCTGGCTCCCGTATTCACCCGTCGACAGCGCGGGCGGGGCGGCCTGGAAGGCGATGCAGAACCTTAACGCCGAAGGCGCGTTGGCCAAGGGCCTGAGCGCGACGTATTTCGCGACGCCCCGTCCGGTCTATGAGTTCTACGACCTCGATCAGGATCCGGCCGAGCTGAACAACCTCAGCGGCCAGCCCGAGGTCGCCGCAGCCGAGCGCACGCTGCGCCTGGAGATGGCGAAGAAGATGATCGCAGACTTTGATTACCTGCCGCTGCCGGCGATCCCCGGCGATGACCAGCCGGCGACGAAGGGCAAAGGCAAGGGCAAGGCGAAGTCCGCTCCGTCCGCCGATCGGGCTCCGCTGTTCAAGAAGCTCGATATCGACGGCGACGGGAAACTCTCCCGGGCTGAGTTCTCCGCCAGCCGCGCCCCGGCCGACGCCGCCGAATGGTTCGCGCGCCGCGATGCCGACGGCGACGGCTTCATCAGCCGCGAGGAATTCCTGCCGGGCAGCCCACAGGGCAAGGCTCCGGCCGCGAAGTAAACGGGCACGAAAAAGGGCCGACTTGCGTCGGCCCTTCGTTTTCCGGTTTCCCGGCGACCTTTACTTGGTCGTGTACTCGGCCTGGGCGCCGCGGATGTTGCGCTTCTGGACCCAAGGCATGAGGGCGCGGAGACGCTGGCCGGTCTTTTCGATCGGGTGGTTCTCGCCCTTCTTGAGGAGCTTGTTGTAGTTCTTGAGGCCGCCCTTGTATTCCTTGACCCACTGGGCGGTGAACTTGCCGGACTGGATTTCCTTGAGGATCTCACGCATCGCCTTGCGGGACGAGCTGTTGATCACGCGGGGACCGCGGGTGATGTCGCCGTACTTGGCGGTCTCGGAGATCGAGAAGCGCATGCCGGAGATGCCGGACTCGACCATGAGGTCGACGATGAGCTTCAGCTCGTGGAGGCACTCGAAGTAGGCCATCTCGGGCTGGTAGCCGGCTTCGACGAGGGTTTCGTAACCCACCTTGACGAGTTCGGAGGCACCGCCGCAAAGGACGGCCTGTTCGCCGAAGAGGTCGGTTTCGGCTTCTTCCTTGAAGGAGGTCTTGATGACGCCGGCGCGGGTACCACCGATACCCTTGGCCCAGGCGAGGGCGGTCTTGGTGGCCTTGCCAGAGATATCCTGCTGGACGGCGATGAGGGCAGGGACGCCCTTGCCTTCAACGTACTGGGCGCGGACGACGTGGCCGGGGCCCTTGGGGGCGACCATGGCGATGTCGACGTTCTTGCCAGGCTTGATCAGCTTGTAGTGGATCGAGAGGCCGTGGATGAAGAGGACGGTCTTGCCACCCTTGCCGAGGTTAGGAGCGATGTCCTTCTCCCAGACGGAAGCCTGCTTCATGTCGGGGATACCCACGAGCATGACGTCGGCGCGACGGACGGCTTCGGCGGTCTCATAGACCTTGAAGCCCTTCTTCTTCGCGGCGGCGGCGGACTTGGAACCCTTGTACAGGCCCACGATGACGTTCAGTCCGCTGTCGCGGAGGTTCATCGCGTGGGAATGTCCCTGGGAACCGAAGCCGAGGACGGCGAGGGTCTTGTTCTTCAGGAAGCCGAGATCGGCGTCCTTGTCGGTGTACACTTTGGCAGGCATGGTTTTGGTGGAAAAGGGTTTATTTGGAGGCCTTCTTGAGGCCGCGGGTAAGGGCGACGGCGCCGGTGCGGGCGGTTTCGATGATACCGAAAGGTTCGATGAGATCGAGGAAGGCGGAAATCTTGGTCACGTTACCGGTGAACTCGATGAGCAGCGAGTCGTGGGCGACGTCGACGACCTTGGCGCGGAAGAGGCCGGCGATCTCGAGGATTTCGGTGCGGGTCTTCTTGTCGGACTTCACCTTGACGAGGATGAGCTCGCGGGCGACGTGGTCGACTTCCTCGCGGGAGAAGTCGTTCACGGTGATGACATTGATCAGCTTATCGAGGGCCTTGACGCAGCGGTCGAGGGCGGCGTCGTCGGCGACGACGGTCGCGGTGATGCGCGAGTAGGCCGGGTCGTGGGTCGGGCCGTCGTTAAGGGTCTCAATGTTGGAACCGCGACCGGAGAGCATGCCGGCGACGCGAGCCAGGACGCCGAACTTATTTTCGACGAGGGCGGAGAGCGTATGCTTCTTCTTAGGGGGCGTCATGGCGGCTTGAGAGTTTGGTGGAAGGGGTGGACGGAGAGGGACTCGAACCCACGACATTCTGCGTGTAAAGCAGACGCTCTAACCAACTGAGCTATCCATCCAGAGGAAGGGTTGGTATAGGGAAGCCCCCCGCCTTTTGTCCACTATGAAAACCGCCCCGCGGGCTTGCCCCGGCCCCGTTAGCCCCGCAATCTGCGGGCAAATGGACCCCGTCCGCCGCCAACGCATCCTGGAAACGCTCCAGTCCCTCGCCC
>CALEEU010000211.1 GCA_937875975.1 uncultured Opitutia bacterium
GCGACATATAAGTGTCCTCAATTTAGCTAAGACCCGACAATCCGCGCCTACGGTTATAAACGGATGCGATAGCAATCGCCTCCCTACCTCAGATCCCACCTTTGCACTTTTGCACAGGAGCTCTGCTCCGATTTGCACCTTTGCACTGCGTTTAGCCTCCCTCCGGCCAACTAATCAACCAATCGACTCTGCCTCGGCTCTGAGCCTTCCTGCATCGTCGATACTCCATACTCGATACTCCATACTCTCGACACAGTGGATTCCCTCCTCCCATTCCTCCTCCTCGACGTCGTCGTCGTCGTCGTGGTCATCTTGCTGATGTTCCAGCGCATGGCGTTTTGGCATCCGCTGACGGCTTATCTGCTATTCCACCTTTATAGCTTCACCTACCGCGCCTTCAGTATCTACGCGGGAGCCCCCATGATGTATGAAGGCCAGGCGAATGCGGAAGCGATTACGACCACTGAGATCAACCGCGCTCTGCTCTGGGGAGATATCGCCCTGGTCATCTTTGTCCTCGCGAGTCTCCTGGCACACCTGAACTTCGATGCCCATGCATCGCGTCCCGTCGTCCGGCGCGTGATGAATCCCAATATCGCCCGGGTCATCGGCATCCTGTGCCTGCCCGTCGGCGCGTTCTTCCTCTATTCGATCAAAACGGGCGGGATGGAGCTGGCAGCAGATAACGCCTCTTCAGGCTACGTGCAGGTGATCTCCATGTGGCCGATCGGAGCCCTCGGACTCCTCGTCTTTGCTTTCGGCTTCCGTTGGTATCTCGTCGGGCTCATCGCCTTCTTCCTCGGGGTCGTGGCCTTGCAGGGCTACCACCGCTTCATGCTGATTCTGCCGCTGCTCTTCTTCGCGGCCTATCACCTTCAGTCTGTGCGTCGTCGCTGGCCCACCTGGCCGATCGTGTTCGGAGCGATACTGGTCGCCCTCGTCTTCCCGCGGTTAAAATATATCGGCCAGGCGATCCAGTACGGCGATACCGACGAGGCCGTCGCCCAGTTAACCCAGTCGTTCACCTTCGGGGGCAGGGACAAGCAGGCTGGCCTGAGCGAAGATTTCTTGGACCAGTTCGCCGGAAGCTTGTCGCTCATCGATACCAATGACCGAAAATTCTGGGGCTCGACCTATGTCGCGATCGTCACCCTCCCGATTCCCCGGGCGTGGTGGCCGAATAAGCCCGGCCTCGCGGACCACCTACAGGAGATCTCGACTTCAGGCCGCCAATATAACGTCGAGGGACGGATCATCACCTATCTCGGCGAGTCCTACCTCAATTTCGGCTACGCCGGGCTTTTCTTCATCCCGGCCTTGATGGGTTATCTGCTGACTGCGTATTGCCTGCATGCGAATACTGGTCCGATGCAGCGGCTCAGCCGCTACGTCTACCTCGTCGTGTTCATGGCGCTCATCCAGACCTTCCGTGACGGGCTCCTTTCCATCTTCGTCTTCACCATCGTGCACAATATGCCGATGCTCTTCGCGTTTATCGCGCACAGGATTCCCGGCTTCGCCGCTAAATCCCTCGATCGTCCCGCCGCCGACCCGCTCGCCGGCGAGGAGGAAGAGGAGATAGCGCGACAGAGGTAGTAAGTGCAAAAGTGCAAACCGGCCTGCGGCCTGTGCAAAGGTGCAAATGTAAGGTGTTGGCGGTTAGCGGTTGGCGGTTGGGAACATAACAAAAGCCAAGACTCGTTCAGGTGACGGGTGACGGCCACCGGGGCATCAGCCCTTCGGGGGTCAGTCGTTCA
>CALEEU010000212.1 GCA_937875975.1 uncultured Opitutia bacterium
TAGGGCTGACCACCCTTGGTCAGCCGCGGTTGAGCGAGGGCGCTCAACCCTACCTCAAGACATACGGCGGCGATAGCAATCACCGCCCTACCCAACACCAATTCCGCCACCTGCCACCCGGGGCTGCCACCCGCCACCTGAAGTTTGACTCCCACTTTTGCACTTAGGACAGCACGTGGTGCTGTCCCTACCCCTACCCCCACCCCTACCCCTTTCTTCACGCCATGCTTCCCCGCCGCGACTTCCTTAAACTCTCCGCCCTCGCCTCCCTCGGTGCACTCGCCGGATGCGCGACCACGCCAGCCACGGCCCGCATCCGCCCGATCACCCGCGGGCCGAAATTCCATTGGCGCGGCTACTACGATAAATTCCTTTTCTCGGCTGACGACCGCTTCGTGCTCGCCAACGAGGTCGACTTCGAAGGCCGCTCGCCGACGAAGGCTGACTCGATCCGCGTCGGGATGGTCGACACGCAGGATAATGACCGCTGGATCGACCTCGGCGGCTCCAACGCCTGGAACTGGCAGCAGGGCTGCATGCTACAGTGGGTCCCGGGCTCGGATCGCGATGTGGCCTGGAACGACCGCGCCGACGGCCAGTTCGTCACGCGCATCCTCGACGTGAAGTCCGGCCGCACACGCACGCTGCCCCATCCGTTCTATACGTTCAGCCCCGACGGCAAGACGGCCTTCGCGCCCGATTTCGCGCGACTCGACATCACCCGCCCGGGCTACGGCTACGCCACCGGCGCGGAACGTGACATCTGGAAGCTCAAGCCGGCCCCTGATGACATCGGCATCTGGAGCATGGACGTCGCCACGGGCAAGCAGCGCCTGCTCTTCTCGCTCGCCGAGGCGGCGAAGATCCCGTTCACCGGTCCGGCGAACGTCGCCTTCAAGCCCGGCGCGATCCATTGGTTCAACCACCTGCTCTGCAACACCGACGGCACCCGCCTCTTCTTCCTCCATCGCTGGCGCAATCCCGGGGACAAGGGTAGCTTCCGCACGCGGGCGCTGACGATCGACGTCAACGGCGGCAAGGTCCACGTGATGGACCCCAACGGCGGGACCTCCCACTTCGTCTGGCGCGACCCGCAGCACATCTTCGCCTGGGCCTGGCACCCTTCACACGGTGAGCGCTTCTACGTCTATAAGGATCTTTCCGACGAGGTCACCGTCGTCGGCAAAGAAGCGATGCCGAACAACGGCCATAACACCTACCTGCCGAACACGAATAACGAGTGGGTGCTCAACGACACCTACCCGCAGGGCCCCGAGAAGCTGCAACGTCCCTACCTTTACCATATCCCCACCAACCGCCGCATCGAGGTCGGGGCCTTCCCCTCGCCGATCGATATCGTGGGCAAGGAATGGCGTTGCGATACGCACCCCTCGGCCAGCCGGAGCGGACGCCAGTTCTGCTTCGACTCCGCCCACGCCGGCGGGCGTCAAGTCTACGTGGCCGACATCGCCGGGCTGCTGGGCTGAGCCGTCACGGTTCTGTCACTCAATCACGCTTCCCATCGGCGGTGGCGTCCTGCATAGTGCCCCCGATGCCTACCCGTAGCGCACTCGAGCGAGCCCGCTCTGCCCTCCATCTTCGCCTCCTGGCCGCCCAGCGCCGCCTGGTCACGAAGCAGCAGAGCGCCGTGATCGTCATCGGCGGCTGCGACCGCCTCGCGGCCTCCGCGCTCGCCAATCAGCTGACGGAATGGTTCGACTCCCGCACGGTCCGCATCTGCGCCCCGGATGCCGCGTCCATCGACGGTCGCCCCTTCCTCTGGCCGTATTGGCAGGAGATGCCGGCCAAAGGCCGCCTGACCATCGTGGTCGGCGATTGGCTCACCCGCACGGCCGTCGAGGTCGCCTCCCATGAAATTTCTGGTGACGCCCTCCGCGCCCGCCTGAAATCCCTCCGCACGTTTGAAGAACTCCTCGCGGCCGACGGCACATCGGTGGTCAAGGTCTGGCTAGAGACGCCGGAGAAGACGCTGCGCAAACGCCTCCGCGACGCGGAGGACACCGACGCCGAGGGCTGGATGGTCACGGAAGAAGACCTCCTGCTCGCCAAGCACAGCAGTCTGACGCTCTGTCGCGCGCTCCGCAGCCAAGGCAGCGGCAAGAATCTGCCCTGGAAGGTCGTCATGGGCGGCACCGAAACGAAACACCGTGACCTCAGTGCCGGTCTGGTCATCGCTGCTCAGATGGGTCAGGTCACGCGTCGCCGTCCGGCGGTCGCCGCGAAGAAGCCGAGTGGCCGTCCGCGTGGTCTGCTCGAAAGCGCCACGGCCCATCCGACTTTGGACAAGAAGGGCTACAACCAGCAGATGGTGAAGCTGCAGACCCGCCTCGGTCGCCTGACGCGGATCGCCGCGCAGAAGGGACTCTCGACGATGGTCGTCCTCGAAGGCCCCGACGCCGCCG